>JAFGQG010000174.1 GCA_016935765.1 bacterium | reverse complement strand
TGATCAGGAACAGAGATTGCGGGCTGATGAAATCCTTCGAGATATCTGCCTTGAAGCAGGCATGTCCAGAATCCGGGCATGGTGGGTGTTCAAAGGTGTGAGATTGGGAGCCGCTTTCGCGGCTAAACCCAATACGCTTGCTGCACCATAATATTATTCAGAGCGCATTAAATAATTCATTTTATAAAAAAATCTTCTTATAATGTCATCCTGCGACCCTGGATCTGGTCCAGGGCATGCTTGATCGCAGGATCTACACGGTTAAAAAGGCTGGATTCTTCGGTCCCTGGCCCAGATCGCAATAAATATAGGTTTGATTAAAGCTTTTGCTCATTATATAGCCGTACAATTGCTATTTACCTCTTTGGATCGCGCCAGGGCGGGCAAGCCGAAGAATGACAACGATATAATGCGCAATAATATATGACGTCGTGTATAGTAAGGATTATGGCATCCGACATCGACAACTTCATATTCCGTGATATCCATCCTAAAATCCGCATAGGCACTGCAAGTGACAGATATTCCGGATGGATTGGTCAGATCTATACTGAAGGGAAATACAAGTTATCAACCAGAAGTCATAAGATAGGGAATAAGTCATTCAAGGAAGAGTCCCTGCCCATCGAAAGTGTAATTGAATATTTCCAGCACTTCTCTATCCTGGAGATCGACTTCACATTTTATAAACCTCTGCTGAATAAAGATCTCAAGCCGACTTCAAACTATAAGATACTTCAGGGCTACAATAAATATCTCAATAATGGTGACCGGTTAATCCTTAAAGTTCCTCAAGTAATCTTTGCCCAGAAGTTCTTTCAATCAGGGAAACAGGTAGAGAACCCCAATTATTTGAACGTTGAGATGTTCACCAATCAGTTTTACGATCCTGCAAATGCAATATTGGGTGACAATATTGCTGGGTTTATATTTGAGCAGGAATATCAAAGGAAAGCGGATAGGATACCGTTAAAAAGATATATCGAGGACCTCGATAATTTCATTGGTTCTCTGCCCAAAGATAACCGGTACCACATCGAGACCAGGACAGATTATTACCATGTCGATTCCTATTTTGAGATGCTTGAAAAATATGGTGTGGGTCATGTGCTGTCCCACTGGACCTGGCTGCCAACCTTGAGGAAACAATTTATCAAGGCCCATAAGCAATTTTACAATGCGGGCAAAGAATGTATCATCAGGCTGTTAACCCCTCTTAGAATGAATTTCAATGATTCCTATGAAAAGGCATTCCCTTTTGATAAGCTGGTCCCCGGGATGATGAATCCGGAGATGATAATTGAAACCGTTGAAATAATGAAAACGGCAATAAAGGAAGGATTCCATGTTAACGTCATAGTGAATAACAGGGCTGGTGGTAATGCTCCCTTGATAGCAAGGGAGATTGCTAACGACTTTCTATAAAAGTTAGAGAATCACAGGTGAAGTTTCGGAGAGGTAAGTATTCATTTAGTCCACAAGTTCAATAAGACGGAAGGCTACGAATTCAAATATCAATCAAATTAGGGCTATAGTGTAGTGCTGTTATGGCAAGCTATCTTCCGCCTGAAAATGGAATACAAACTTACTGGAGACTAATTAATTGGATCACAAGAAATACAAATTAGGGGATAAAATCGGAGGGGAATTTTCCGTAGTTGAGGTATATGGGGGCGAAGGGAAGTCTGGAATGGGTGTTGTTTATCTTGTTAAAGATCGTGAGGCACCCTTCCCTTATGTTTTAAAAACCTTTCAACATCGCCCAGGGTCAGAACTTGCAGAAAAGTTTCTTTCTGAAGCACGAGCATGGATACAAGCCGGTGTCCATGAAAATCTTGTCCGTGCATTCTGGGTAAGGGAGATCGATTCACAACTTTTTATTGCCGCAGAGTATATCGCGAAGGACGAAGAGGGAAGAAACACACTTTCTTCCTACATTAGGGATGGGAAATTAAATAATGAAAGAATACTCAATTGGGCTGCACAATATTGCTATGGCATGTCTTATGCCATGAAAAAGGGTGTGCTTTGCCACCGAGATATTAAACCTGACAATCTGATGATTACACCGAACGGAGTTCTTAAGGTGACAGATTTTGGCCTTGCAAAAACAGTTATAGTAGATAAGTCAATTGATGACAAAAAAAATTGGTGGTGGCCTTTTGGCAAAAAGAATGCCATGATTTTTAATGCTGCATTACAAACGAAAACGGGTTCTGCTAAAGGGACTCTCCCATACATGGCGCCTGAACAGTTCTTTGACTCAAAGAGTGTAGACCATAGGGCTGATATTTACAGCTTCGGAATAGTGCTTTATGAAATGACATCTGGGGGCCGGTATCCCTATCATAAAACTGCACTAACCGAAGATCCGTTGCTGGAATTTGCGCGGCTTCACGCTCAGGCTAAACCCATTTTGTTTGAGTCACCTTTAATACCCCTTATTGAACGGTGTTTAAAAAAACAAAGAGAAGATAGATATGGGACATATGAGGATCTATTAAAAAGTTTAAAAGAAATAGCACAAGACCTCAACATAATAATTACCCCTCCACCTGTCATCGGTACTTCAGAAGATGAGGAGCTTTATACAATGGCCCAATCATACGTTGCGTTGAAAAAACCCGACAAAGCACTCGATGCAATAAATGCCTTCGTCTCAAAATTTCCGGAACGCTATTGTGGTTGGACTGAGAAAAGCAGAATTCACCTCGAAATGAATGAACCCGTTCAAGCAATTTCTGCGGCAAAGAAATCGCTTTCATTGAATCCTTATAATAGTCATGCTTGGAATAATCTGGGTCAAGCACTATCTAAACAAGGAACTGATTTTAACGAAGCAAAAAAAGCATATGAGAAGGCTATTGAATACGATCAACAAAATACTGGTGCTATAGTCAACCTTTCCATTCTGCTTAATAACTTATCCGAATATGATAAAATTCCTGGACTTTTAGTTAAAGCAATCAAATTGCGACCTGAGAAAGATACAGTTTGTTTTAATGCTGGGAACATTGCGGCATTTCTGATGAAGGAGAATATAATTTCAGGTGCCAAAACAATTCTTAATGCTCTTACAGAAGCATCACCCATTCACTTAAACGCTTGGCACAATTTGGCACTTATCAATTTGAAAGAAGGATTTACAGAAAAAGCAATTAAATGCTTTGAAAATGTTGTCCGCATAAATCCTTCAGACGATTTTGCGTGGCTTTCTCTTGCAAAAATTTATTTTAGGAGCAAAGAGGCAAAATTAACAATTCGTTGCTGTAATGAATTGCTTAAAATTGGAAAATCAGTAACTCAAGCGGTTTCAATAGCTGCTCAAGTCTTAAACTATACCGGTAATTATCAAGGGTCAATAGAGCTAATTAAGGGCTATCTTGAGCAACAACCTGAAAATGATACTTGGTGGTTTATTCTTTCAGAGATACACGAATTTCGCGACAATCATAAGGAAGCTTTAGACGCTGCAATTCGGTGTAAAAAAATTCTTAATAAATATGGAAATAATACGAATTATATGAATCTTAAGTATGTCGAAGAGAGGATAAGGCGACTTTCAGAAAAACCCTAACCTCGGCACTACAGCTATAATATGTCAAAATTATTTATTATAATTTCAATTTGTAATTGATTCTTGACATTTTAATAACTGCGTAATATAATCTATT
>JAFGQG010000173.1 GCA_016935765.1 bacterium | reverse complement strand
CTGGGTGTTTATGAAACCTTCATTTTTCAACATTGACTGTATGTTTTTAACAAAGTATCCTTTTTCCTGATGTTTTTCCTGAATGAGTCTATATTCATCGTCTTTGACGCTTACCAGAAAATAGATATCAAGCATACTCAGCATTTTTTCAGAAATCCACGAACCTTCGGCTATTATAAAACCACCCTCAATTACCTTAAAAAAAGAGGTTTTACTAACGATATTCCTGAGACCAGTGATTGAGTTCATATCGAAGATAAAAAAACCTCCCCACTTCAATGCTTTCCAAACATTTTGAAATGCTTTACTCAGAAAACTCCCTTTTGTAAAATAATTTAGACTATTGTAGAATGAACAAGCTATGTCAAATTTTTCCCTGAAATCAATATCGAGAATGTCCATATTAAAGAACTCGGTGTTTTTGTCTTTTTTCTTCTTGGCTATCTCTATCATAGCCGGAGAAATATCTATACCCGTAACTTGATAACCCTTCTGGCTGAATTCCATACCGAATTTGCCCATACCACACCCAAGATCGATGATGCGATGCCCCTTAATATCAAATTTCTTTATAATCCTCCATAAATAAGGAATCATCTTATCATAAAAGGTAAGATCGATTACTTCGTCATATACCTTCGGAAGGTAATGGTAAGGTGGATATTCCATTGTCTTTTTGTCTTTATTATATTACAAAAACTAAATAATGATCATTTATTCTGGAATTCAGCGATCATCTCAGCAGTATATTTTATCTGTTCCTCTGATAGTTCAGGGAACATAGGTAAAGAGAGTAACCTGGATACGTACTTTTCGGTTTCCGGAAAATCACCTGGTTTGTAGTTTAGGCTTGAGTAGGCTTTTTGTAAATGACACGGAATAGGATAGTGCAAGCCGCTAGCTACACCTTTCTCATTTAAAAAGCTTCTCAGTTCATCCCTTTTATCCATCTGGATTATGTAAAGATGATAGATAGGTTTGATGTCATCTATTTCTCCGGGTGTAACAACATCGAGATCTTTGAGATATTTATTATATAAATAGGCGTTTATCCTTCGTTTGTCATTCCATTCATCTAAATACTTTAGCTTAATATTCAGAATCGCTGCCTGAATGCCATCCAGCCTATAATTATATCCCACGACTACGTGCTGGTATTTTTCAATACTGCCATGATCCTTATAGAGCAGCACTCTTTCAGCAATCCCGTCATCATCAGTAATGACGATACCGCCATCTCCATAAGCTCCGAGATTTTTGCCAGGATAGAAACTGAAGGCATTCACTTTGCCCATTGTGCCAACCCTTTTACCCTTGTATATAGCGCCATGCGCCTGAGCACAATCCTCGACTACGATAAGATTGTGTTTTTTTGCTATCTCCATTATTGTATCCATCTCAGCAGGTTGACCGTATAAATGCACGGGCATGATCACTTTGGTTTTTTCTGTAATTGCATCTTCGATCTTGCTGACATCGATGTTATAAGTTCGTGGATCCATATCCACGAAAACCGGTGTGGCTCCAACGTGGCTGATAGGTTCAACGGTTGCTATAAAAGTGTTTGCCGCGGTAATGACTTCGTCTCCAGCTCCGATCCCCAGGGCTAAGAGACATAAATGTATTGCAGAGGTTCCGGAACTTACACCAAGCGCATGTTTTGTTCCAATGAACTTTGCAAAATTCTGTTCAAATTCCTTTAAATAAGGTCCTCCAACGAAAGCAGTGTTAGCTAAAACTTCACTCAGTTTCTCCCAAATTTCATCCTTTAAAGATTTATACTGAACCTTAAGATCTACAAATGGTACTTGCATGTTTTTCTCTTTCTCTTAAGATGTTTAATATTCCATGGTCTGTTTGTTAATACTTTTACTTTGATAAAAAATCTCTCTTGTTTTAATCTGTAAATTTACCCATATTCCCGAAAAAAGCAAGAAAAAATAATAATATATTTTTGTTTTTCATTAATTATATAAAAAATTATTGATTAATTCTATTCAGACTGTAAATTGGAATCTTAATTAATGAAAAAAGGATAGGGAGGAAATGCGATTAAAAGCAAGATAGGTATAATATTAGGCTTGCTGGTATTGGTTGTAATCCTTGTGTTGCCGTGCCCTCAGGGTATGGAAGAATCAGCAAAGAAAACTGCGGCAGTCGCATTGTTAATGGCGATATGGTGGATAATGGAAGCTATACCAATAGCTGCTACAGCATTAATCCCGCTTGTCTTGTTCCCTATTCTTGGTATTACTAATCCATCAGAAGCAGCTTCTCCCTATGCGAATCACTTAATTTTCCTGTTTATGGGTGGTTTTTTAATCGCGCTCTCTATGGAAAAGTGGGGATTGCATAAACGCATCGCCCTGAAGATAATTAGTATCGTCGGGACAAGTCCGAATAGGATAATCCTGGGATTCATGATCGCTTCAGCCTTCCTGTCGATGTGGATATCAAACACCGCGACTACGGTTATGATGGTGCCAATTGGTATGGCTGTTATTCAACATTTTAAACCAGCGCACCTCGGGGAAAACGAAAAGTTCAGTTTCGGAATCGCTCTGATGTTGGGATTGGCTTACGCGTCTTCGATAGGTGGTATCGGTACCTTGATAGGAACACCGCCTAATCTGGTACTGGCAAATACCCTTGAAAAAATGTACGGAAAAACACTCGGATTTATGGAGTGGCTTATAGTTGGAGTTCCAATAGTAATTGTAATGCTCCCGTTAACATGGCTGTGGCTGACCAGGGTAATGTTCAAATGTAAATGCGAGGATCTTGCAGAAGAAGATGGTTTGATAAAAGAGAAAATAAAAGAATTGGGAAGGATGTCTCGTGGCGAAATTATCACACTGATTGTGTTCGTTTTTACCGGATTATGCTGGGTATTCAGGGGCACAAAAAACATTGGCTCGTTGGTTATACCAGGATTGGACAAGATCATTCCGGGTATTGCTGATTCAACAATCGCAATGTTCGGTGCGCTTTTACTCTTCCTTATCCCGGTTAAGTTGAGTGAAAGAAAGTTCGTGATGGATTGGGAACACGCAAAAAAGCTCCCATGGGGTATTCTATTACTCTTCGGTGGAGGCCTCTCTCTTGCTAACGGATTCCAGGTTTCGGGATTAGCAGGTTGGTTGGGCTCCCAGGTTCAATTGCTATCAAATACCCCCGAGATAGTCCTGCTGATGATAGTAGTGACTTTAATCGTGTTTCTGACTGAGATGACTTCAAACACTGCAACTACAGCTATGGTGCTTCCCATTCTTGGTTCCATCGCTGTGGGTTTGGGTAAAGAGCCTCTAATTCTGCTTGCCCCGGCTGCTATCGCCGCCTCATGCGCGTTTATGCTGCCGGTAGCTACACCGCCAAACGCGATTATTTTCGGGAGTGGTTATATTACAATTCCCCAAATGTCCAAAACTGGTTTTGGATTGAATATCTTATCAATCATCGTAATTACATTAATTACTTATTTTATCCTGATACCGTTCCTATTGTAGCCCGAAGAAGTAATCCTCGGGAAAAATGAGGGGGGTGTCTATGTGTCTATTGTAATTATATGCGCCGCTTAGTACAGACTAACCTTCGCTTGCAGTAAAACAATTATTCGAACCGGTCTTTCATAGAATGAAGAAGATGCCGGAGCTACGAATTGGAACCATAAGTTCTCAAAATCCGCAGGTAAGATATCGAAACCACCAGGTCCATAAAAGATATCAGTTGCCCAGATGATTAGGTCTGTTTCCTTTATCAAATCCCATTGAGGGTGAAACCATCCCGGAGGCGCTATATTATCATCGAATCTCGCATAGAGCCCAAATTTATTAATGTCACCAGTAGTATAGCTCGGTACCCATGGTCTTGGATCTCCCCTGGCGCTGTCCTCAGCAGCAAGGAATTTTAAACCAAGGTCGAACTCAATTGTTCCACAGTTCTCAATGACTAACACTTCCTCACCAGCCATAGTCCTTGTGTTTCCGGGATCGATCATGCCAACATACCAGACAGTGTCATCCATGCACACTGCTAACAAGGCTTCAGTAACGTTATAATGCGCTGTGTAGGTTGTGCAGTTATTCACTGGTTCAGTGTCCCTCAATGTATCTGTGGGTGTGCCATCATCCCAGTGATCGAACGTATAAAGGGTGTCTGTCAAACCCAATGTATCCAGATCATAAAGGGATACAGCTATCTGGTAAACAGAGCCCATATATCCCCAGAATGATATCGAATCCGCATGATGATAAGTGGAATCTTCAACATAAATATTCCCGTAAATCTGCCTAGGCTCTTTGACTATAGTGATCTTGTACATAGTCAGGTAGAATGCGGTTAACTCCAGATAACCGTCAATAGGACCTAACCGGAATCCCGGGTTGACAACTCCATTGCTCCAGTCATCGAACTCGTAACCAATACAACCATCATTATCGAAAGCGCTTACCTCAATATCATGCATAGTCCCTTCAGTCCACCAGAACGTCTGTTCTACAGAAGCTGCGCCATCAAAAAAGAATGCTCCGTGGTCAATGTCAAGCCAGCCGAGAGTGTTTGTATCCGGATCCTTGCGAATAACAACTTTGAATTGAGTTATATAATAAGCAATGAACGTTGTGTCGCTAGTTACCGTAACGTTGATTTCTATTGTTTCCTCCCCAGTACTCCATTCATCGAAAACGTACCTCATAGTATCTATTGTATCAGGAGATGTAACCGCTATAGTATGATTACTTCCAATAAGGACCCATATCGTCCTTTCCGCAACTCCTCTAAGCGTGTCTCCATCGATGATTATATCGCCAAGGTCCTCAAGTGGATCTTTCTGAACCATCATTTGAAAAGCAATACAGAATTCAGCATCGATGGAATAACATGTATCCATGGTGACAGTCGTACTATCTGAGAGTGAATCGTCGATCGAAGCAGCACCGCCGTGCCAGGCGATAAAAACGTAAGTAGTACCGCTATGAGTAACCATGCTGTCGGTGGTTATAACCGCAGTACTGCCGGCACCATACCAACCATCCCCGTCAATCGATGGAGCTACAGGAACACCAGAAGATGTAAGGTCAAGATAAAATTCCTTTTCCCATTGCCAGTCAATTGTCGAATTCACGTTGATTGTAAATGTCGTTGTGCTGACGTCACCCGTTGGAGCAACTGAACCTGTGCCAATCCATCCAACACAAACATATCTCTTGCAGCCGTCGATATCTACGACTATTGGGTCAACGTTAGCGTTTATTTCAGAACCAATAGCGTGATAGGTCCTGCCTACCGGTGGATTCGGAGTACCATAGGGAGAGGTCACATCAAGGTATACGGCATCTGAGCTCCACAGCCATTCAACACCGGAAGGTTCGGAGATGTTAAATTCAAATTCAGTGCCGAAACCATCGCCCAGGCTGCCCCAACCATCGTAGCCAACGCAGTTCCTGCCGGTTACAGTATCCGGAACGGAACCCCTGATCAAGGCTCCGTCAGCAAACCAGTGAATTCCGACAGGCGGAATGGGATCGCTGTAGTCGCTTACTACAACGAAAGGCCAGAGTAACTCATCATTCCATATCCAGACCAGCATGGAATACTCAGTAATGGTGAAAGTGACTGAGTTTGCGCTTCCAGTGACTGGGACGGAACCGCTGCCCCACCAGCCTGTGCAGTACTGCCAATCGCCACCCTCGAAAACCGAGTCCTCGACATACGCTGTAAGTTCGAATCCATCAGGGAAGATGTTCATGCCGTTTGGAATAGGGAACCCGTAAGGGGAGAAAACCCAGAGCGTATCAACATCATAAGCCTCTTCCCATTGCCAGGTCAAAGTGGTTGGTACGTTGATTATGAAGCTTGGAAATACAGTTCCATAACCGTCACCAAGTGAACCTGTACCAAGAAAACCAACACAATACCAGGCGCCATCAGGTGAACCACCCATATAGCCACTCGGTACCAAAGCCCCGACATCATACCAGTGTTCTCCCGCTGCAGGATCAGGAACACCATGACCAGTTGGGTTATAAACCGCGAACCGGTATTGCATAGTATAATATGCGGTAAATGTGGTCTCAGCCGCGCCGATAGTAACGTTATGGATTCGCGCTTCACCATCACTCCAGAAATCGAACCTGTACCTGGTGCTATCGGTTAAATCTATGTGCTCTTTTGCCTCGAGCTCATGAAGTGACCCTTCGTAAAGTATCAGGGTGCAGGGTGAAGCGTAGCAAACCCCGTCCACCCATACGGAATCATGAATAGGGTCCGTTTGCACGACTACTTGAATCGAAGGCAATTGGAAGAGTATCTCGACAGTATCGAGCCATGGTGAAACGTTCCTGGCTAAATCCCATGCGCGTATCCTGAAATTGTAAGTGGAACCCATAAGGGCTGTTGTGAACGTATCGATAGTTGCGTACGTACTGTCCAGCCATGATGTCCAGGCTCCGCCTTCTATGCTGTATTGAATGTCATATACCCAGACTCCCCAGCCCCAGCCGTCTTCTGTCGTAGTGTCAATTCCAGCCCAGGAAATAATGAAGTCAGTGTCGGCAGAGTCAACCTCAAAATCAACAAACCAGCAGAAGGGATACCGCAGATCCAGGTCGATCTTACGGAAACCCGCGTAATTATCGAAACTAGCCGATGAAGATGGCTCGTTCTCTAATGGGGTCGGCTGCCCTACGCACGAAGATAATCTGTAGCTTGCAGAAGTAACATCATCTCCTTCATTCCCGCCGCTCTCGATAACCTTCCACTGCAAGTTGTAGCTTGCGCTGGCACCATATTGCGCGTTTAACAATGAAAACGAAAATAAACTAACAAAAATTATTAAACAAAATAATCCTTTCACTTTAGACATAATAAACTAACCTCCTTGGAATGTACAATGTTTAAAATATAAATATTTAATATAATTGTCAACTTAAAATTTGGATTTATATACTTTAATCTCCCTTAAAACATATAATGATTTTTTTTACTTAGAAACCAGAATATTAATTTATATATTTTTCAATTTCAGCTATTTTGATATTTTATTGTGAAAGTTCCTTTCTCGAATCCAACACCTTTCCACTTTTCTCAAAACCGGTGTTCTCTTCATTAGTTATCTTCCCCTTTTCACCGGTTTTGGGGGAAATTTCAATAATCTCAGGCTGGTAACTCTTCGAACTGCCTGATAATATGGGTTTCTTTATATCCGATTCTTTCTTATTATATTCCTTGGTTTCCAGCGGTCCCGGCGCAGGCGGGAACCTGACATCCTCATAATATGTGTATTCTTTGCCTTCACGGGCGGGTTCATCCGCCCTGTTGCCCACAACATGCCAGGTGAAATTAGTGTTCGATTTTCCATCCATCAATTCGATAACATCAAAACCGGCAGCAGAGCGGTTTGTTACTACAACACCTTTACACTCAGGATTATCTAATAGCTGGACAAAAACTCTTAAAGGGTGTTTCTCGTTGACCGTTATGTTCTTCGCGAATACCGGATCCAGATCGATGTGAGCGTGACCTTCTATCAACTTCCCTTCGCCATAATCTTCGAAGAGTACTTCCGGGGCTTCGGGACAAAAAAGTGTGACTAAATTACCCTGGTTATCTTCAACAATGGTAGAATTTGTTCCTGAACCAATGGTTTTATAGTTTGTTCCTGAGGTACCTCTGTATCCGCAGTATGCATAACCTCCAGCAGCATTTTCAAAATACCCTCCAGCTTGTGAATTATTCCCCATCATTGTGGCGTAACCATATACACCAAGGGAGTATCCGGTAAATGCACCCCCGGACCCACTAGCAGCAGAATAGGATGTTGTACCATTTCCTACTCCCAGAACACCTGTTCCCAATGTGTGGGAATTACTGCCATAAACCCCGAATCCGTTCGTGTTATCGGTTCTGCCGTACACTCCATTACTTGAACCACCAATATATCCCCAGCGATTATAATTGACACCATTGTAATGTGATGCTACTACCGCATAGCCGTTTTCATCTGTAACTGTTGCTATGCCATCCCCATTGCCAGATGTGGGTACTGTTGATGTACCCCCGCCAAATGCGCTTAATGCTATACCTGTAGTATTGTCGTTGACACATTCAATTGCCCAATTTGTGTTTGAGTTGATCGTTGCAATAACCGGTCCATCGAAGTATCCGGCATAAGTACCAGCCGGTCCCCATCTTCCGTACACTCCTGATAGTCTGCCGCTGCTGTCCACGTGAGCCAACCCCCCATAAATAGGTGGAGTATATGAGAATACACCAATGACTCCAGCGCTGTTGTAGGAAGAATTACTGTAATCAGGAAAGTCGCCATAGACACCATAACGGTATGCGTTAGTACCAGTTAAGTATTGATATTTGGGTCCTTCACCGTAGATAGAAGCCAGACCTGGCGTTGTATATGAACCTGTAGTTCCAGCGCTGTCATTATCTCCGAATCCGACCACAGCGTATTGGTGACCGCTTGCCGCGATACCAGAACCTTCTATAAAATATGAGGGAGTTACATCATCTCCACTTGCAAGTAACCCGGTACCGCTCGTATTGCCGTTGAAAGCCCTTACTCCGAAAGCAGTAGAGCTGGTGGTAAATCCCATGACGCCTGTAGCAGCGGAGTCGCCGGAACCAAGCACTCCATATCCGTTTGCGCTGTCGCTGAATCCGTAAGCCCCAGTCCGTGCTCCGCCCAAATAACCCCAAACTGAATTCGAGAGACCTTCTACTCCGCGGGTTGGTCCTCCAACGAAACCAGCAAAAACTCCGTCGGTTCCGTACAGCCCATAGCTCGGCGCGCCAACCTGTCCGAAGGGACCAAAATCATGTGCGCCAACCATCGCTACAGTGCTGTCGTTCGAATTGTAACCATAAACTGCTGCCTCTGCGTAATCTGTCTCAGCATGAACCTTGTTCTCAGGAGTGTCTGTGCCAATCCCTAACCTTACAGTTACATCATCGAAATGGAAATCATCGTGGTAGCTGATGGTGGTTGGATCTGTCCAATAAGTAACCTTGTTCGCCGCCCCGGTTCCATCTGCGTATCCGGTAATTACGGCATTCACGGTGCCGCAAGGATCGGTAACTGAAATAGTATTACTGGTATTGTTCCAGGTGACCGACGTATTGCATTCGTTCGTGGTGGATAGATCTCCGGTGTTTACTATATTATCCCCTGAAAAACCAAGTCCCGCACCAAGATTTATTGAGAAATTGTTCACATTTGGAGTGTAACCGGTTCCATCGCCGAGGTTTATTGTTGAGGATAAACCATTACCGAGAACTCCACTTGCATCACCTGTCAGCCCGTTCCCTGCCGTGACGGACCAGGCAGCGTTTCCCTGAACCGCGGTATTGGTTGAGTTGCCATATACTACCGCCCATGTGGTGGGAGTTGAACCGTTATAATTTGCGCCGGAAAGCCCGTTGCCTCGAGTTAGGGTCGCGAGGTTCACATTGCCGGTATTTCCGTTAACTGAAAGCACACCATCATTGTCTATGGTGACAGTATTAGTACCGTTTGTTACGCTGATACCAGTTCCGGCATCAATGGAGAACGCGGGTCCCGTCATACCATTAATGGAGGTTATTCCCTCGCCATCACCAGTTGCATTGATCGTAATATTATTACCAGCTTGCCCAAGGTTTACATTTGTGCCTTCCTGTAGTGTCACGTCACCTTGAAGCCATGGATTTGCGTTTGACCTTATTCGGTTGACATCCAGGTCATTGGTGTCGTCGTTTCCATCGGCAAATCCCTCCGGTATATCCCGAACGCTATCCCATTGGGCTACGAAGGTGTCGCCAGTGAAACCAGCTAAGTTGCACGTATCGTCAATTCCGTCAGCGAAGCCGGCAGGTATATCTCTAATACTGTCCCATTGAGCAACGAAGGTGTCGCCAGTGAAACCAGCAAAGTGACCGGTATCATCTACCCCATCAGCGAAACCGGCAGGGATATTGTAAAGATCGAACCAATCAGCGTTCAGCGCAGTGTCAGCTTCTATTGCAAACCTCGCGTAAACAGCCGTATCCGAACCTAATGAATAGGTGGAGTAAATTGCGTATGGTACAGCGTTTAATGGCTGCCGGGGTCCCAGGGTTTCTGATTCCACCTTCAATTCCATCCAATATTGTTGATCGAAATCCAGAAGGATCGGTCCCAAAGTGACATCGAATAAACCATGTGAAACGTCCACCACAAGGCTATCGCTCCACAGTGTGGGACCACCTGCCGGCGCAGTGTATAAGCTGAATTTAATACCAGTAGCTCCTTCGATCGCAATACCATCAGGATTGGTGATCTTTGCCTGGTAATTTATCTTTTTCGGAATCTGTGCTTCAACTGCTAATGCTAAGACGAGTAAACAAAATAAACCATATTTTATGCTTTTCATCCTTACCCTCCTTCTTGAACCAAATCATGAAAATTATAATTTTTCACTTATTTCTCTTACCAATATATTTTATACTCAATTTATCATAATTGGCAATAACTTTTTTTATGTTTTATGCTTTTTTCGATAGCAGTAATAATGTTATTAAAGTCTATTCCTTTCTTATTTTTGATTGATTAGTATCTTCTGCTCTTCCGTAAGAAATTGTAACCATTCAGGATCCCAATCACCATCATTTAAAAGTTTTATCCAGCTAAGACGGTGTTCCTGTGGAACATCCCGAATATCCGGGTACAGATAGTGGTCGGTGTACGCGCCGGGGATAAGCTCTAAGCGTACATCTTCAAAGTCCCTGCGCTTGGCTGCAACGCGATAATCGAATTCTGCGCCATCTGGAGCATCAGGGGCGTGAAGTATGAAATGCGCCTCGTCTTTCTCAACCCACCATTCACCGATTCTCTGGTTTGGCGTTATAAACACCTTCATCGGATGTTCATGGTCTATAGTTACGGTCTGTAGATAATCCTTTTTTATTCTAACGATTGAACTGCCATTTTCTATAACAGCGGAACCGAAATCCTCGAACCAATTTTCAGGGGATTCCTGGCAATAGACCCCTCTTGGTCCCTCCTCAGTCCGTACGATTGCAAGTTTAGAGCCTGATCCTCCCAAGCCCCCTGAATAATACACCCCGAAATTTGCGGCATCACCCCCGGAAGCGCTTCCGTAAACTCCGTAGCATTCATCGTTTGCAGCCCATGTGCCAATTGCCTGCCCGAAAACGCCGCGCATGATAGCGTTATTGTCATTATCATTTTTATAACCGTAGACACCGTTTATACCACCTGCAAGCTGGGCTTCAGTCCGGTCATCCCAGGTTATCTCGTTTTCGGCATAGACACCATAATAAAGGGTGCCGAGTTTACCTTCTGCCTGCCCACTCGATTCCTCTGTTGATAAATTCTGACCAACAATAGCGCCGCTGGATTCACTGTCATCGTTAATGACCGAATGCAGCTGATAGTCCGGATCGGGAATGCCGATCCCTACGTTGCCATTCTCAAGAATGCGCATATTTTCGGACCAACCGGATATCCAGGAGGAAAATATCAAATCCTTTCCAGCACCTACTATCAGGTCCTGCCCGTCATAATACTGGTAAACTTCGTTGTTAGTAATCTTTACACCCTGTGAGGAGTAATCGGTTACATAAAGTGGTCCGTCAAAGAAGCCTTCATCCCAGCGGTTTGAAGTGGAGCCGAAGTCATAAGCCGCGTCACCATAAGGATAGAGGTTCCTGGTTCTCGCGTCGCCGTTCACATCCAGTTTATGAGCCGGAACAGTAGTGCCTATCCCGATATCACCATCATATTCCACCTGGAAGGTTCCATCCTCAACCTCGGTGTGACTGATGAAAAAATCTGTCTCATCATGTGAGCCTTCATTACGGATTCCCATGTACCATTGGGTGTAGCTGTCGAATTTTATGAATTCTGAATTCCCGGTGGTAGCTCCCATACCACCGCCGACCTTCACGTCACCAGCGACTTTCAGCAAAATATCTTCAGTGCCCGAGATATCTATCACACCCCATTGTTCTCCGACAACGACAGTCCTTCTATCTGTATCAACGTTAAAGAGATACGGGTTCGTTGAACACTCAATGCGAAAATCGTTGTCGGCTCCGTCTTCGTTGAATACGGCTGTACCACGGACGTCGAGTAGCGCTGTTGGGCTATCAGTTCCAATGCCAACGTTCCCCGATCTCTTGACTATCAGGAGGGAAGTGTCAGGAGTGACAGCATCTCCTTTTGAAACAATGAGGACATTATCCGGTCCTCCTGATGTAAGGGAATTCACGTGAAGCTTCGCATCTGAGTAGGAAGCGTACTTTCCTATACCCACTTTACCCGTTTCCTGCGGGTATATGTTAAAACAATAATTGTACCCTGAGGTGTAAAGATCGAAACAATCACCGATTCCACCGACAACCCTGAAATTCCATGACCGGTCCCCGTTACTCAGCATGAGTGGTGTAGCGTTACCGCCCCCGCTTTGCATTGCGCGTACCTGTCCTTCAACATCTAACTTGTATGATGGGCTGGTGATCCCCACCCCAATATCGCCATCGTCATCTTCGTAAATAGCCGAATTTTCAAGAGTGTATGAACCATTGAAGCGAGGAATATATTTGTCTGAACCTGTGCTGCTTACGAATCCCGATAGATCATGGTCACCGGTCCCATTTGTGAATATCAGATGATCATCCGTATTTCTCACCCAGATGCCTGGATCACTTACACCATCCGCACTCATTGGTTCACCCGTTTGCGGTGTGAAGCTGACGTAAGTAGGATCGATGCCTCCAAGGGCGGTAAATTTCCCTGTTACGTACAAATTTCCATTGAAGTATCCGGCGTAATTCCCGGTTCCCTGGTGTCCATAGACGCCGCATCTTTGTGATTCCCGATATGTACCCATTTCTCCATAGGTTTCGGCGTAGGATTGGAGTTCCCCGTGCACACCAGCCAGATTTGTACTCGAAGCGGAGATACCCCAGCAACCAAAGCCGCCGTATCCACCGTACATAGCAGCGGTAGTAGCATTATCCCGAGCATACATACCGGTTGGGGCTTCGAAATAACCACCGTAATCAGTAGGGGAGGTTCCATACACTCCGTAGGGCTTACCGTTTCCATAAATCCCGTAACCTATCGAGCCACCGTTACCGTAAACCGCTGCTTTAATCCCGCTGACATTGAGGGTGCTGTAACTGAATGCGGTACCTACCTCACCGTAAACTCCAACCGCGTCGTATGATGTGTTCGATTGCGCGAATCCAACTACTCCGTATGCATTGCCGTCGTCGCTTCCGGTTCCACCACCGGTAGCTTCAGCGAGAATGCCCAGGTTACGGTAACTCCCGGTGGTTGCGTTTGAACCCGCGAAAGCATAGATTCCGCGTTTATGAGCGCTTCCAAGTTTGTAAGAATAGAGAGCGGTTGGTTGCGCGTCGCCGGAATCATAAATCCTAACACCGCAAGCAGCGGTTGGTGAAGCATTATTGTTGTTCGCATATATGTAAGTGCCATAGTCGGTCCAGAGACCCCCGCTAGCGCCGTTTAAAAGAGTCCCATCCCAGTAGAGGTCTCCACCACTCGCGTAAAGACGATTGTCAGGGTCCGGTGGCGTTATGTCATTCAAGCAAATATACTCTGTATTGTATTGAGGACCCACGAAGTACGCTGCCCAGGGTCCGTTGAAGGGGACCGTAATATCCCCGATAACCCCATAAACCGCCGCTGCAGCATTGGGAGTACTACCGCCCTCTATCTGTCCAACAACACCTTTTAAATTACTGGACGGGCTGGTTGATACCGCTGCCCCCCATACACCAGCAGCATTAATGGCGACAGTAGTGCTGTGAACCCTGCTGTAAATACCCCTCCCGGTTCCATTACTGGTCATGTTCACGTCAGTGTTAATACCAAAGATCTCAGGGGATTCTATGCCTGAACCACCGCTGGCATTGACATCAAGCACAGTGCCGTTTGATGAACCGTAATCCCGGGTCACCTCGAGTCTCGCCGAAGGGGTTACAGTCCCGATACCAACATCCCCATCATCCTTTATCACCATGGACTGGTTCAGTGTATTGTCATTTACCGTCCAGAGATAAAGGTCCGCGTTCACGGACGATAATGTATGATCGGTGAATTTGCACTGGAGAGCAGCATGACGGGTCCCGGGATTTGAACAAAATACTATCGCTGCCTGGTTATTGTCGGTTGAATTAGTGTTCCAGATATACACAGAAGAATTATTTGAGATATCCATGGTCGAGCTGGAATTGAATTCTACCTGGAGTGGCGCTACGGGATTTATAGTGCCTATTCCAACGTTTCCGGATACTTCAAGTCCACCGCCGATCTCTGCGCTTCCGGTAATATCGAAACTGGCATCCTGCCCCACAATGAAACTATTGTTCACTGGCTGATTCCAGATAAACTCGGTCGAGTCTAAACCAGAAGGGCGATTTGATATATCAGTCCAATCCACAGCCCCTGTCGAATCGGAAAACAGTGACGCCTTTGAATTGAGAGAGTAAGGCACCGAAGTGAACGGCTGCCTGGGGGTAAGTGTCTCGGATTCCACTTTCAACTCTATCCAGTATGGCTGATTGAAATCGAGGGAGATTGGACCGAGAACGACGTCGAACAATCCATTGGAAACATCGACAACAAGGCTATCACTCCAAAGCGCGCTTCCACCGGTTAGTGAATCGAAAATAGTGAATTTAATACCGGTGAAACCTTCCAGGGCTATACCATCAGGATCGGTAAGCTTGCCCTGGTAGTTGATTGTGTTGGGAACCGCGCCTTCCAAAAAACTGAAAAATACAAATAGTATCAAAAGTATGAAAATCCTATTGATAGTTTTCATCGTTCACTCCTGTGAAATGTTTGATTCGAATATTGTGCTTTCAATTGGTTTAAAATAAACAATAAGACTTACCGTGTAAAGTAATAAATATGGTTAATATTTTTTTTATAATTTCATTTGCGTTTTTTTGGAAAGTGTAAGCTTTTATAATACTCGACAAACTCAATTCATCCTGTAGATCCCGAGAAAAGAATTGGGCTAAATTAGCAACTAAATTGCAGATGAACCGCAATTTTATACTTAAACGGTTGCTATGTTAAAGCGCTGTGAATTAGTTTCGCTTTACAAGAAAATTATACTATTCAGCACCAGCAACCATTAAATCTGATAATGTATTATTCCGATGTGTACAGTTCAGGATTCAAATAAACACCCTTCTCCTCTTTTTCCTCAACCGGAATTATCCTGTTTTGGTTCGCCCAGGGGTCTATCCTGATGCCAGTAACCTGCCAGGATACCTTCATCCCAGGCGCGCCGCCGGATATCTTGAACATATTGTTCTCTATCTCTTCAGCAACATAAACACTCGCGAACTTGCCAATACAGGTTAGCTGATACCTGAAATCCCTATTCAGTGTTTCGAAGTAGTCCGGAAGCTGCACCCAGGCTTCGCCCTTCTCATCCAGTTCGACAATCCCGTCATAGACATTTTTCATATCAGGGCTCTCCACGAAGCTGTGAACGAGGTACTTGTTCGCGGGATCCTCCGGGTGGTCGATCTTAAAACCGCCGCCTGCTTTTGTTAAAGCTCCGGATACATAGACGGGTCCGCTAAAATATCCCGCGTATTGACCGGGTATCACCACATCACCTGTAAGTGTCCCTAATACGCATGTGCCATTCCTGGTGCCCGTTAACTGGCCATAGACAGCGTAATTGTAACCACTGGTGCAGCTACCAGCCTGCCCACGAATACCGTAAGCTCTCCCGCCAGCTGAACCGGTTCCGTTCACAATCCCAAAAACACCGGTACAGTAACCGTCTGTGACATTGGTCATCTGCCCAACGATGGCTCTTGGCTTCAGAAAGGCATTCCCCGGCTGTTCCTGGTCAACAAAAATACCATAATAGTTTGTGTAAGAACCCGGGGATGAACTAAACTTGTTCGAATGTATACGAAGAGCAGCTTGATCATCAACAGATGTCGATGGACCTTCGATGAAGACCCCATATTCAGGGCTTCCAGTTCCGCTAATGCTCAGTTTTGAATTGGGAGTAGTAGTGCCGATTCCTACGAAGCCCCCATCTTCAATGAAGATACCATTACCGCCATCTTCAAAGAGACTTAATCCCTGGGGCCCGTTCGCTATTACTGTATCTACGTCAATATTGTTTTCTAAATTAAAGGTGTCTCCTTCAAGATAAAGGTCATTCCCTGCAAAATAGGTAATAACGTTGTCGTCGACGTATTTTTTAGAAGCGAAGTCGGCATCGTCGGTTCCCATGTTGCCAACCGATGTATAGCTTGCTTCGCCATTAACTTCCAATTTGTTGCCCGGATTTATCGTGCCAATACCAACCTCCTGCTCGTCACCTTCCGCTGCGAAGAACTTAACACCTGAGCCGCTCGTAATGTATAGATCCTGGTTAGTTCCCAGCGCAGTTCCTACACGGAATTCAATGTTCCCACTGCAATAAGTGACGTAATCGTTAGCTGTATAGACCTCCTGTCTGCCTCCGCAGCGTATCTCGAAGGTTCTTGAAGGGTATGTTGGTGAATCCACTATCAAGTTTCCTCCGCTGATCTTGCCGTCACCATCTATCCAGAAGTCAGCGCCTGGTTGTGCTGCAATACTTTGGTTCCAGATGAATCTATTGGAATCAAGCGTGCTGGGTTTGTTCGCTACATTCTCCCAGGTGACTGCACCTGCTGAATCTGCATAATCAACAAATGGGTCAGGATAAAACCCGGATAGATCTCCTCCAGCTGCTTCTCCACTCATGTAGTTATCTACTTCATCTAAAAAACCCAGTGGTATGAATCTTATGGAATCCCAATGGGCGATGAAAGTGTCGATAGTATTAGGTTCGAAGTGCCCGGTGTCGTCAATGTTATCCGCGAATCCCGCTGGAACACCATATATGTTGGACCAATTTAGTGCATTAGCTGTATCGGATTCGACAGCGTGACTTGAATGAATCGAATAGGGAACTGAAGTCAATGGTTGTCTCGGTATTAGTATTTCCCCTTCTACTTTTAACTCCATCCAGTAGGGCTGGTCGAAATCGAGTGGAATAGG
>JAFGQG010000172.1 GCA_016935765.1 bacterium | reverse complement strand
CTCAGAGAAATGCAAGAAAGGAAGGAAAATCTTATTGCATTTCGCCTTTTTTTAAATCCAGGGAGAAAGAATTGCTACTCTCCCCTCCTCTTTCATCCCTGGCTTTTATGTTTACCAAAAATGAAGTATCTTTATCTATCTCAGGGGTTTCCCAGATGAGGCTATTCCCTTCAAGCCTCATACCAGGAGGACTCTGTTCGAGAGTCAAATCGACATTGTCTCCGTCCGGATCTGTAATCTCTATTTCGTAATAAACTACCCGTTCTTTAGTCTGGAGCGAACCTACTAAGATTCCGGGTATAGAATTCTGTACGGAAATTTTAGCCGTTCCCACCTTCACTCCTCTCTCGTCACCATCGAAAGGCTCGACTTCCACGTAAATTTCATCTCCGGCCTTTATTTTATCCCCTGATAATCTTTCTCCGCTAAAAGCGAGTTTACCGTTTATGAACCAATCCGCTATAAAACTTATATCATCGTTTTCGTCAGGATCTCTGACATCACCCTCCAGGGAAAGCTCGTCTCCGTGATGCGGTTCAGATGGTTCTACTCGTACCCAGACGATTTCCGGTTTGGTATTCGCGATAACAACAGGTCCCACTTTTTTCTCTTCCTTCCCATTAACTAAAACTACGCACATTACAGTATCCCGTTTCACAAAATACTGGGGAGATAATTCGGCTTTTTCAACACCCTGTAAAACGCCATTAATCATCCATTTTAGCTCGACTTTTTCCCCAGAGATCAAAGCGGGGTCAATGGTAATTGGATCTGTTGTTCTCGGGTTTGAGGGTGTAAACTCAGAAGATACAAAATCCACCGCGCCAGCTTTAGACGAGGACTCCTTTTCTCCTCCACAGCCAAATATCAAAAGGAGAACTACCCAGAAAATTAATCTCGATCTTCGTCTTTCCATAATATATGCTGCCTGAACGACATAAATGAACCTATATCTAAAACTTCAATTTTTCCGCCCGTCTGAATTATCTTCTTACCTTCACCAGATATACTAAAGCTATAGCTGGGCGGCTGGGGCATCCCCGAACCTACATCCACTCCCTCCGGGTTGCCAGAACCACCGGTTCTTATATGCATCGAATAAGAACGCGCGGTAGAATTCTGTCCACCAATATCGCAGGGACCGACTGTCGAAGAACCTCCGGGAGAAAAAGTATAAAATTCTAGGGAATCCTGGAAATAAACTGCCGGCGTCACCACTTTTTCTCGATCATGCGTTAGTTCAAGCCTCCAGCCGCAGTTAGTCGGGTCTCCTGGAATACCAAGAGTATCTTCATAATAAAGCGGTATTAACGAATCGACGTTAAATGCATCAATTTCATAATGAATAGCATAAAAACGCTCGGCAGATTCATCGAAAACATTCGAACGATTCCCCGTACCATAAGCAATCCAGTAACCTCCGAAAGCAGGATCTTTCCATATAAGAGGTCTATAATACGCTGGATGCCAGTAATAAATCTGCGCGGGATCGCTGGAAGCAGGTAATGGCGGCTGGAATATTTTTCTCGCTTTCCATTCTGACGGATTCGGCAATCTAAGGTCCACAAACCAGAGTTGACCCGCCGCATCCGGAATGAACAAAAAGTCATAACGGTTGCCGAATTGAGGATCTATATTTATGATTGAGGGTGAAGAAACAAAAGGATACTGCATAGTATCTCCTTCTGATTCGGCGGCAGGAATACAAATAAAATTACCATCTATTCCGAGATTGGCGGCTTTCCAGACGTCAAATGCGATAATTTTATTTCCCTTGACGCTTCCCGCCAAAATCGAATCGACAATAGAGAGATCCAACGGGTCGGGGAACTGACCGCCTCCCATAAAACCGTAGAAACGGTCGATAAATCTTCCCGTATGACCTGGCCAGTCTACACCAACCTTATACATTATCGGAGCCGAAGTAGTCCTACCCAGTATTCCCTTTAATGTATTACTTTGCCAAGCATCGAACAGAAAATTGAGGGAATTTACGGAGTGAGGAGTTTCATTCAGCGGATCCGTAGCATCGAAAGCCGTGAAGGAGTTTCCTCCTTCTCCCTGTGTGGCAATTAAAATTGTATGCCATTCCTTCCATTCCTTGGTACTATCAGATTCATCAGCCGGGAACCACACATCCGCAGCCATCGGATCTCCGTCCACAAAGTAATCATGATAAGTAAGCAGGTTTTTTACTTTAGGAACGAAATTCATGGGTATTATACCGGCAATTTCATGTCCTCCCTTTCCGCCCTGACCATATATTGTATCCGCGAATACGTGGAGCATACCGTCATTGCCGCCCGCGTATATAAGTGAACTTCTTTCTCTGCCCATAACATTATAAAAGCTGTCCCAGCCTTCATCTTCATAGAAATAATTCGGAGATTGTATTCTGAGCGGTGATGAGTGGAAAATATCTCCCAACTCACCCAGACTATCCTCGGTATCACCGTCTCTTATCCTGCCAATCGCACTTAAAAGGTCCGTAGAAGAAACATCCAGATCGGAAGCAGAGAAATTCGAAGTATCGAACGGAAACATTCCGCCCGACTTAATACCATAAATCGGTCTCGATTTCGAAGAATCGTCCGCAAGAGAATCACCCGCCGACCATATAAGAATATCCTCATCTATATCATCCAGGTTAATTACGCCCGTTGTTAACTTCATAGCCCTGAGCTCACCATTCCATACAGGTGTTGTATCGGGTAAGAAGGAGGCCACATAAAGCCTCGATTGATATTCAGTCGACAAAAATTCTTCTTCAACCGAGGTTACTTCCGCCGAAGTGTAGGACTGACTCGCCTGGGATTCAATTCCCATAAAAATGCTTATGAGAGCATTTGAAAGATCTTTCGCGTCTTCCGCAATATAGGCATAGCCGGTAAGCGATGAAGTCCGAGGATTCGCACTACCACAACATACACTTGAACTGGCGTCAACAGCCATATCATTCCCGGACATAAGAGCCGAATCTGCCCAGGTACCGCCCCATCTCGCCGTCCAGTTAAGAGTATTCGCACATTCGTCAGTAATACCGGTACCAAAACCGACAGCAAAGACACGTATAGAATCAGGACCTGCAATAGTATCGTTATCTCCATGAAACGCGTTATATGCAACGCGTACAAGATCCTTGGCTCCATAGAGGACATCCTCATAGTAATCATAGGGAGGGTCCCACCCTCCCGGATCTTCAGCATCTGACGGATTACAGGTATTTCGAGGTACATTAGGTTGTCCATCGGTAACAAGAACAACGCTGAATTTCATACACCACAATTCAGGATGAGCGTTCCGGTATTCCGCTATATATTTTACAGCGCTATCAACCAGCATACCGTTAGGAGTAGAACCATCCATCTCTGTAGTGTTTATATGCTCCCATATAGTCTCAACAGGCGTACCCATCGCATCGGTGTACAAAGTATCCCAACCAGTCAAATCGTCCACCCAGGTTTTGCTTACCTGATCCCACCTTACAGGATTATTATAAGTATTCGGTTCATCCGCACGAATCTTATGGTTATTTGCATTATAGGCAAACGATTTATCGTCCCCTACAAACACTCTTGAGTCATCAAAAAAACCCTGACCCAAATTTATTGGAAATTCATCATTTCCATCGACAAGTCCGTCACTATTCACATCGAGCAGAGAATGAATGACAAGAAGAGCATCCTTTATTCTGTTTGATGTCTCCCCGACTCCAGGCGTATGTTTAAGATGTACTCCAACATGATCGATTTTAAGCCCATTACCGGTAGTATATTCGACATAACATTCAACATCATCGACATCTCCCAAACCCGATACCGAAATCGTTATATTTCTTTCCTGTAAATCTCTTAAATCATGCCAACTGTACGTTCCTCCGGCATATTCATGCCAGCCAGAAGCATCACAAATTCTTAATGTCCAGGTTAAATCTAAATCGCACGACCTTGGCCTAAATCCAGGCTCCTCCCATATCACATTCAAAATCCAGTCTCCGTTTGCTGGATCTCCGACAAACATATTCATATCGTTATATGGGTAATTATAAGGATACTGCGTATCGTCAAACCACGCACTAAAATTCTCGACATCGGGCACGCCGGAATTAAAGCTGCGATGTAAAAGTTCAACATCAACATTAAATGTTTCTGTTTCATTATACATTGATCCGGACCTGTCCAGAAGAAGAATAGCAGCAGCAGGAACTCTCAAGGTTTTAAACAGTCTTTCATCCTGAATGTGAGCGCTCAATAAAAGAGGTATAAATATAAAAATTAAAAATATTCTATTCATTTTTAATCTCCGTTTGAATTCAAACTGGTTATATATTCTTCGATCTTCTCGGCAATAGGACAGAGTTTTAACATTACAGGTATAATTTTTACAGTTTTATCCTCCTCGATTTCTATGAACGAATAATAAGTTCTCGACGGACACTTTAACCTTCCTATTTTCTCAAGCATTAAACCCGGTTCAAATTCTCCTTCTTCATTTTTATAGTCCTCTTCGGGTAAAATTTTTCTCATTTCTTCCAATGTCAGAGAAAAAATTCCGAGTTTTTTCGCCGACTCTTTTTCTAACTCCTTCCACGTCTCCTTCAATTTTCCTTCCTTATAAAGAGCGGAATACCTGTTATGTTTTTTCATCTTTATGGCTCTTTTCATAAGTTTTAAGCCTTCAGGCAATCCTCTTATCTCGGTACCTTTTGAAAAAAGCACCTTGCACCCGCCTCCAAAGATGCCGGAATCCAAGTAGATAAACTTATTTGCGACCCTGTCTTTTCCATATTTTTTTACCATGGGAGACTCCGTAACTTTCTCGTAAATTTCCCTTGCGCCGGTTCCTTCTAATTGATACCATTCAAACTCACTGTAAAAAGATAAAATTAATAAAAATAACATAAAGCCTCCTATATACTTAATACATAGTATGCCCAAAACCAGCTCCTCCCGAAGGGATATTAAAAGAGCTGGCATTCTGGATTCTCCGATAAGCGACAATATCATTAGTTTGCTCGATGACTCCTCTCGTCCTATAATAAAGCACGGCGCCATCCTGCGTAAAGACTGGATTGACCCAATTGGTATCGGAACTGCTCGTAGGACTAACAGTCGAACTCGATACAATCAGAGAGGAATCTTCATTAAAATCTATATAATCAGGCAAAGCTAAACAACCGATTATCGAAGAATCTCCGGATAAATAAAGAGGAATCGAAAAAACCGTATCAAGATGGCTGTTTTCATAAAACACTCTATTATAATCTCCTTTAAAAAATAATGTATCCAGTTCATGCAACCTTTTATACTCCGGCAGATAAGAAATCACAAAATCTCCGGGAGCTTCAGAAGCCCTTAAAGTTCTGTATCTCTTTTTGAGATTTATGGCTGAAGTTATATCACTATAAGTCATTAAAGCGGTAGCAGCCACAACAACCGTCAATATGGTCACCACCCACAGGACAACAACCATCGAAATACCCTTTTCCCGTTTTGTTTTCTTCATATTCCCTCCTAATTCAACCTCGGTCCTCTTACGTTTCTGATTTGAACCGTTTCATGATAAGTTACTGTCTTTGAGCTATCCGGATATATAAATCGAATCGTATAATCGATTAAGTTTATGGGATAACGACCAGGATCATTTCCCAGGGTAACAGGGTCATCCATCACCCAAAATCCATTTGAATCTACTTCCGTGACGGTTTCAGTCGGATCAACAGTATCTCCATTGACATCGATATAAGTAAAACCAAGAGAATCTAGAAAATTTGCAGCCCAATCGCCATCTATATAAAGAGTATCTTGACTCTTAGTTACCGAATGAATATCTTCAGGGTCTACAATACCTTCCTTATCACCAAAAGCATCATGCGTATACCAAATCGAATTATTACTCCCCAGAATAATTCCGAATTTGTGATCAGGGGAAAGAGGTCTCTTACAAAAACCTATGTGCCTGAGTTCATTTACAATGTACTCGCTTGACCTTCTGGCTTTAATATTAACCCTGGAATACTCCTGCTGATCTCTTAATCCGGTTTGCTGTAGTATAAACTGCTGATAAATAAAAACAGAAATAATACCCATAAAAACAAGTACTACCATCAATTCAATTAATGTAAAACCTTTCTTTTTCATTATTTTCTCCTCACTTTAACTTATCGGTGATGACTGAAGACCGTTTGCATCTCTATAGTATCTCCTTTAGATAAATTTATAGTTTTGACCGTAGCCCATATACGAGAACCAGCGTTATAGGTCTTTGCTAAATTCTTATCATCAACCCCACCAGTCTTGTTTATATCGAACTCGAAGGAATCTATAATTATATTACTATTAAATACGACTCCGTTTATAGTATCCAAAACCGCAAAAACCAAGTCCCCTTCATTATATGTTTGCCATATCGAATCAAAAACAAGCTGGGAATAACTACCTCCCGGATCATACATCCTCTGCATCAAATTACCTTTAAATGTCTCGTAAGCCTTTTCAGCCGCAACCTCCAGCCTTGCATTTCTTTCGGAATCAACAATTCTTCTGCTATTATTCGCATAGAAAAGTGCAATTGAAGCACTTGCAATACTAAAGAAAAGAACTGCAACAATCAACTCTATGAGAGTAAAACCTTTGTCTTTTTTCATTGTAGCCTCGCCTCCAATACCCCAAGTGGGGAAATATAAAAACTTGCCGACTCTCCCGACACAGTATCCAATAAAGTAAAATTCCTTATTCCATCTTCATCTCTAACGAACCCGTCAACATAAACAGTTAGCTGAACAGAACCCACCCCACCAGAAAAATCCAAATCCAGGCCATCCCGAAAGACTAAGGAATCCTGCTTTAAGCCATCAGAACTAATATATTTCAAAAGATCATTTACCCTATCCATCTGAATTGTGTATCTATATCCTTGGGTGACAGCTCTTCTATTCACACCCTCATAAAAAGCATTAACTTCATTCACCGCTTCTTCCATTCTGCTCCTCGAAAAAAGACTCCTGTAAGAAAAAATCGATATGCCGGCAAGCAGCCCCATTATCAAGATAACAACTAACAACTCAACAATTGTAAAACCCTTATTCTTCATTTTCCCTCCTCCTTTTTAATATACAAATTTCATTCCCCAAATTAAGTCTTTTATTACCAATAGCTTAAGTTTTAAAACCATGTAACCGCCTT
>JAFGQG010000171.1 GCA_016935765.1 bacterium | reverse complement strand
TTTATCTCAACTCACCGGAGTACTCACTGCAGGCACATATTACCTTACAATCGAAGGTTTGACAAGTAGTGACTGCGGAGACTATGTTCTTGATATATACAAGGAATGCGTCCCCGATTTCACCGTTACTGCTCCATACATCTCGCCAATCCGCAACTTCTGCGGAGAAAGTGATGACTGCGACCTTCAAACTGGTCCCGAACATATATACGAAGTAATCATCCCTGCAGATGGAGATTATGCTATTTCGACTTGCCTGTTGGATGATTTCGATACATGGCTGGGTCTCGGAACCGATTGCTGTCTCGCTGACATTGCGGAGAATGATGACTCATGCGGTCTTCAATCAACTATCATCGTATCCCTGGTTGCTGATACATACTATGTTACTGTGGAAGGCATTGATACCTGTGGAGATTATATCCTTGAGATCTGGGATACAACGACACCCGACATCGCTGTCTGTCTAACCACAGATTCCTGGGATGCCGGCACGCTTAATGTATCCGAGACAAATACAATGGAAGATGGAGACGAAATTTCAATTGAAAATTGCGGAACCTTTCCATTTGATCTCGGACTCAGATTCCTTGCTGCCATCGATACTACTACCTGGGATACTATTCCATGGATTCCTGGTAATGTCATCAGTCACATCGACACCTTTATCGTGATGGCGCAATTCACGGACCTGGTAACAGTACCGGCAGCATTCAACAAACCTGCTGACCTTGTTATTCCATCACTTAAATGGTCTACTGCCACAATTTACGGTCCCGCGGGGTTTAACATTCCTGCTACTGAATTCGATTATCTCTGGCTAGAGTTTCTCTCCCCCGCATTTTCGTCTACCTACGATGTACCAATTCAAATATGCATATTATTGCGAGTTAGACCTCATCTACCATAAAAATACCGAAAACTTGATCATAAACTCCCCCTTTTCCTTTTGATGGAAAAGGGGGTTTTTATTCGAATTTCTATTAAATGTCCATTAAATTAGAATTATACCCAGAATCAGCATCACAGCTAATTCAATTGCGGTTGGAATAAGCAATTTTTTCAGGAAATATTTCAGCTCGCTTTTAAAATACTCTATCGATACGGAAACACAAGGATGGATAGGCGAGATCATATAGCCCATAAATATAGAGGTAAACATTATTGCAAACGTAAGATAATTCATTGTATCATTCCCATATTTTGAGTAATAAATAGGGAGCATCAGGGCGACCGGGACCGCTACCCGCCCCGTAATGAATCCGAAGAACGCCCCGATGATTACTACCAGAAAACTTTTTGAAAAAGCAACTGAAGCAACAACTTCTGATGAACCTGAACGATTGAATAAATTCAGGTAAAGGAACATACCGATAATTATCAGAAAAAAATTCCAGGGTTTCATCCTTACAAATACTCTTTTGAAGTTTTGCCATCCAGGTTTTGTGAAAAACAAAGCTAAAATGAAACTTACAACCACTCCTATCAATAATGGGATCTCAGGAATAATATCTTTGTAAAGCGACATGAATATAAAATGTATTGCAGGGGCTACAAACAAGACCAGTAGAGGTTTTATTAGCTTCTTGTAATTTCTTTCCGTCGTATATTCGATCTCCCCCTTAACTTCTCTCAGAATGAAAATATAGCCTAGGATAACCATTAAAAAGCAGCCTGGTAGAATGTACAAAATCTCAAGGTATAAGTTCAATCCCGCCATTTTTGTTGAAACGAGAAGGGCACCGAGCGGATAAATAAGTATGAGAACATGTCTGAACCAAACGTTAATTGCCACTTTTGTCTGGTCTCGAACGCCTTCGGATGCTCGCTTTACGATGGGGGCAGAGAGTAACGCTCCACCTGGCATTGGCAGCATCCCTATCAGGGCTGGGGCAAAACCAAGGAAGAGCTTCTTTTGCATGCGCAAATTCTCCACCAGATCGTCCATCAAACCGCCAAATTCAAGTAAACCTCCAATTATTGGAATAGTACCCACTGCTAACGCTAAGAAAATGACCGATAAATCACTAAGCGTGTTTATAATTTCATCCAATATCTCCATGATCGGCAGGTTGAATACACCCAGAACAAAAGCGGCTAACATCAAACCTAACCAGATATTCTTCCTGCCAATATATAAAAGGCAAAAAAGGGAAACTATAAAGCCTATCCAAACAATCACGGTCATTCTGCTTCTTCTGCGGCTCCTTCCCGCTCTGAAAACGTTCGGACCAAAATGCCGCCCCTTGAAGCCCATGAAATCTCTACAGTAAGCCATTCCGGCTCAAGAGCTTCGAAGATAACACCTGCTATATGCTCAGTAATGAACTCCTGCCAGTTATGAAGGTTGCGCCATTTACTGAGATATTCCCTGATAGATTTTTGTTCAAGTATGCTCTTCAGTGGTTTATATCTGATTACTACCGTTCCCTGATCATGCCTGCCTGAAACCGGGCAGAGACTCTGAAACTCGGGATACTCCAGTTCGACTACAGGTCTGTTACCCCTGGCTGGAAACGTAACCAGTTTAAAATCACCAGGAGTTTCTGTTCGGGCAGACTCTGCCTTCGAATAATCTGTCATATCGTACTCCTATTTTGTTTTCTTTGTCTGAAAATTTCTGCGGTTTATCTCGCTCCGAAAATTTTTGTTCCTATTCTCACCATGTTCGAACCTTCTTCTATAGCAACTTTGTAGGAATTTGTCATACCCATCGAAAGGTATTTCATCTCTATGCCCGGGATTTTTTCATCTGAAATCTGTTCGAACAGGGTTTTGGTTTTCCGGAAATAAGGTCTTGCATTTTCCGGGTCACCAAATAACGGACCCATGGTCATTAATCCCATCACCTTAATGCTAGTATACTTGACAATATTCCGAATAAATGATATAGCATTTGCTGGCAAGACCCCGCTCTTCTGTTCCTCCTTACCACTGTTGATTTCAATCAATACCGGCATTACTTTACCGATCTTCCTGCAGCGCTTATCTAATTCTGCCGCTAATCTTATTGAATCGAGGGTTTCTACCATATCGCACATTTCAACCACGTACTTCACCTTATTGGTTTGCAAATGCCCGATGAAATGCCATTTCACTTTGTTACCAATAATATCATATACATCTCTCAATTCCTGGAAATAGTTCTCCCCAATGATTTTCACACCCGCGTCTATAGCTTCGAGAATTTCATTTGCTGTCCGTGTTTTAGCCGCAGCGACAAGTTCCACGCCCTCCTTCAACTCATTCAAGATCAGCCTGACATTTTCTTTTATCATGGATATCAACTCCTTTAATCAACCGCTTTTCTAAAAAATAGCCATCCTTTTTTCCAGGATTTCAGCATAAGCCATGTTGCTAGAACGAGCAATAACACAAGCGAGGTAGTTATTATTTCATATTTTTTAGCGCTGTACCCCGATATCCTGAGATATTCCCAAATCTTCCACAGGAAAAATGTAACGAAAATCAAGGAAGCCGTATCCTGCTCTCTCCTGAGTATCTTCTTTACACTACTTCTATTAACTTCGCTTTGGTTTTTATAAGGATTATCTGCAAATGTTGGGAAAAAACGTGGTACATGTTTTGCCCAGTTCTCGAATTCCGCGTCAAACTTTTCAAACAGGAAGTGTTCTTCTGCCTCGATAATAAGCCTGTATTGGAATGCAAACAGGACTAAATAGGCTGCGTAAACCCACCAACTGCCAACCAATATACAAAACCCTAGACCGATAAGGAAGTTGGCAAGATACAGGGGATGCCTTACATGGGAATACATGCCCGTTGTTCTTAGCGAATCAGCCTTGATATTCCTACCTCTTCCACTGGTTCCGGCTGGAGCTGATGCTATAGAACGTATCCTGATAAATTCACCAACCAGAGCCACAATAATACCAAATAGATCAGACAACTCGTTCCATATTCCTTCAAATGGATATCGGTAATCCAGCAACAATACCATTACAACAACTAAAGGAACAGGAGTAAGCCCCCTGTGTTTAAAAAGGAATTTACCGATCTTTTTTATCATTTAAACTAATTATGGATTTTCTTTCCTTATATAGAACCATGCAGGTTTATTGCAGAACTAGGATTTATTATGCTTATCCTTAAAATATTCCACAGTGTTTTTTAGACCATCTGACAAACCGGTTTCAGGTTTCCATCCTAACAACTTCGTAATTTTTGTATAATCCAGACAGCTTCTCTGTTGTTCACCTTCTTTTGCCGGACCATGGGTTGCATGCATTTCATATCCCGTATGAATTTTAAGAATACCGAATATCTCGTTAATATCGGTTTCAATACCAGTACCTATATTAAAGCAATCGCTTTCATCATAGTCCAGCGCGAGCAGGTTCGATCTTGCTATATCGGTTACATACACAAAATCCCTGGTTTGGGTACCGTCACCGTTAATAACAACATCTTTCCCATCCAACATTCGTTCAGAGAATATCGCAACTACACCCGCCTCTCCAAACGGATTTTGCCTTGGACCGTATGCGTTCGCATACCTGAGACAAATATATTTCAACCCGTATATTTCCTTATAATAATAAAGGTATTTTTCCACAGTCAATTTGTGCACTGCGTAAGGGCAAAGCGGATTAAGCGGATGGGATTCATCGGCAGGGAACTTTGACTGGTTACCGTAGATAGCGCCCCCTGTTGACGCAAAAATGAATTTATTCACGTTATACTTAACACAGGATTCAAGGAGGTTCAATGTGCCAAGCAAATTTATTTTAGCGTCCAGGATAGGTTGTTCCACAGAGACCCTAACGCTTATCTGGGCAGCGTGATGATTAACACAATCAAACTTCTCACTCTTAAATATTTCGTCTATCTCAGGATCCCGAATATCCAGCTCGATAAATTTGCAGCTTCGGGGTATATTCTCATTGGAACCTGTTGACAAGTCATCGATAATAACAACTTCATGACCTTTGGAAATGTATTCTTCCGCGACCCAGGAAGCGATGAATCCTGCACCGCCAGTTACTAATATCTTGCTCATTCTTCTCCTCGTATCGTATCAAAATTATTACAGGCTTTTTAAAATATTACTTAATTTAAATAACGCAAGTAAAAGTTATCATCAAAAAATAACATTTGACATGAAAAGGTTTTATTATTAGTATATATAGAAGAAAACATTTATCCTTAAACAGTTTATTAAAAAACCGCTAAAATTAAAAGGACCTTATGTTCAATACCTGTAATATTAATTCAAGGATTACAAAACCACAACCGGTTTTTATCGTTTTAAAGGTTCAATTAATTCGGTTATCCACACTTCTTTATCATTAATTTCAGGGAGTCCAACATGAAAAAGATAGGTTTATTGACAAGCGGGGGAGATGCTTCGGGTATGAATGCTGCTATCAGGGCGGTCGTAAGAACCGCTATCACCTATAAGATGAAGGTAGTAGGTTTTAAAAAGGGGTTTTTGGGTCTGATAAAGGATTATGCATTAGAGATGGATTCAAAATCAGTTTCCGGCATAATATGTCAAGGCGGCACAATACTCCATACCACTCGCTGCCCGGAATTCAAAGAGAAAAAAGGCAGAGCAAAAGCGATCGATGTAATTAATAAACATAAGTTGGAAGGCATCGTGGTAATTGGCGGAGAGGGTTCCATGCGCGGTTTGGCTGAGCTTATTGAAGATTCAGGGATTGCCGGGATAGGTATTCCAGGCACAATTGATAATGATATATTTGGAACTGATTACGCGATCGGATTCGATACCGCGGTTAACGTTGCGGTCAACGCGATAGATAACATACGCGATACTGCCACATCACATGAACGGTTGTTCCTCGTGGAAGTAATGGGCAGGCACGCTGGTTATATTGCAATTTTTACAGGGATTGCCAGCGGGGTTGAAGATTGCCTGGTCCCTGAAACCATTTCCCACATCGATATCCTGATAGACAAGCTTAAAGCAGGTCATAAAAGGGGCAAGGAAAGCAGTATAGTAATCGTTGCTGAAGGTGACGACGCTGGAGGTGCATTTGACATCGAAAAGAAGATACGCAAGAAAACAGCATGGGAAACCAGAGTCTCTGTACTTGGTCATATTCAGAGAGGTGGACGCCCAACAGCTATCGACCGCATAAATGCCAGCAGGTTGGGAGTTGCAGCCGTGGAAGCCCTTAAAAATGGCGTTACTACAAAAATGGTCGGTCTCGATAAGGATGACATTGCCTTCGTGGACCTGGAAGACGTATGGTCAAAGAAAAAAGAATTATCTTCGGAATACATTAGAATGGTGGATATTCTATCAACCTAAAACTTTAAACGTAAAACTCCAAATGAAAGCTATCATTCTCTGCGCGGGATTAGGAACCAGACTTAAACCTCTCTCTAAAGGGAAACCAAAACCATTGTTCCCCGTGCTTGGTGAACCGATTCTCGGGAATATTATCAGGTACCTGGCACATAATGGTGCCACCGAGATAGCTATCAATCTCAACCATCTGGGCAGCCAGATATTAGAGTATATACACTCAGAAGATTGGGGTGGAATCACCTTCAGGTTCTTTAACGAGAAAAAGATACTCGGAACCGGCGGCGCTTTGAAGAACATGAAAGATTTCATTAACGAACAGGATGATATTATCATTCATAACGGAGACGTTGTGTCAAATTTCGATCTTGCAGACGCGGTTCTCAAACACCAAACATCTAACGCCATCTCAACAATGCTTCTCACATACTACGAACCCGTAAACACCGTTCAAGTTGATGAAAATATGAATATCTTAGGGTTTGGCAGCAAACCAAATTTACGCAAAAAAGCCAATAAATCATTGACATTTACTGGTATTTCTGTTATAAAAGGCAGGCTTGTCAAGTATTTTCCAGATGAAGAATTCTTCCCCTTAACTGGTCCTTACCGGAGAATAATCGCTGATGGCTCACCAAAACTCCAGGGTTATTTTGCCCCAAAAGCATATTGGATAGATATCGGGACTAAAAAGAGATACTTGCAACTCCACGAGGACATTTTGCTGAAAGGAAGATACGAACTGGTCGGCAGGGAATATCTGCCTGACAGGTATTTCGTTGCCGAGAACGTCAAATTCGGTGAGAATATCACTATGAAGGGTTTCAATGCGATTGGGGATAATTGCATAATCGAAGATGATGTTTCACTTGAAGATTGCGTACTATGGAATGGCAGCAGGATAAAGAAGGGGACCGAATTAAAGAGAGAAGTTATCAGTGGGGAGTAATATCAATTATCAGTGGACAAATATCAATTAGCAATTAGCAATGAAAACAAATAAAATTTCTTGTAGCCGCATGGCTTCAGCCTGCGCTGCCAAATCAATCATCAATGGGAAGAAAGAC
>JAFGQG010000170.1 GCA_016935765.1 bacterium | reverse complement strand
TATAAAAAATGTAAAAATATATAGTTCTTATGCAATTCAGTTGGCTACAAATAAATTTATTGGAGGCAAAAAAAAGGATGGTTGGATTACTGGATGACTGGATAGGGATAAGAAACCACATTGTAAGCTTTTTTAATATTTGACAAACTCAATTAGTAAAACATATAACAGAAAGATAAAGTAAGTCAAATATAGATAGACTTGTAATAATCAATATAACTTAATTAAAATTAATAAGAAACCAGTTAAAAGTATGAAGAAACACCCATCCCCAACCAAATCTATGATTTGGTTCATCCAGCCATCCAGTCATCCTGTAGATCCCGGGAAAAGAATTGGGCAAAATTAGCAACTAAATTGCATAAGAACCAAAAATATATTGTGTATGGGTAAAATCACTTCGTGAATTTCAAATATTTTAAGACATCATCCATATTATCGAACATCAGGAGTTCGAGATTCTTCTTCAGGTCCGCCGGGACCTTGTTCAATCTTTCCTTGTTTCGTTCGGGTATTATGACTTTTTTAACCTTGTTCCTTTTAGCAGCCAGCAGCTTCTCGGGCAACCCGCCAATTGGCAAAATACGCCCGTTCAGGGTCAATTCCCCTGTAAACGCGATATCCGTATTAAGTGATTTCCCGGTAAACGCAGTTATCATGCTGAGCGCGATTGTGATACCAGCGGAAGGTCCGTCCTTTGGGATGCCCCCTTCAGGTATATGAACGTGTATTTCTCGTCTCCTGAACAATGCTGGGTCTATTCCGAGAGCATCAGCGCGCGACCGCACGTAGGACAAAGCAGCTTTCGCCGATTCCTTCATTACGTCGCCAAGAGTGCCGGTAAGAGACAGCTTGTGCGGAGCATCCATAAGGGCAGTCTCAATTATCAGGATATCTCCTCCCGCAGCAGTCCAGGCAAGACCTATCGCTTCTCCCGGCAAGAGTTTATCCGGCAGCTTGCTCTTGATAAAATCCGGAGGACCGAGGTACTTATTGAGGTTCTGTTTGCTGACGAAAACCGGTTTGTGCGTCTTCGGTGTTAAATCCTTCTCTACCAATTGAGTAGCGATAACCCTGAATATGTTATGTATTTTTCTTTCGAGTTCCCGCACTCCGGCTTCAAGCGTATAATTATTTATTATACATAGTATAGCATTATCCGAAAATGTTATTTTCAGGTCCTGGAGACCGTGGGCTTTCAAGCCTTTTGGGATCAAAAACCCCTTGGCGATCTCGAGCTTCTCATTATCGAGGTATCCCGGAAGGCGGAGTATCTCCATCCTGTCCTGGAGAGCCGGCGGTATCCCCGGCAGTGTATTGGCAGTAGTGATGAACAGTATTTTCGAGAGGTCGTAATCCACTTCGAGGTAGTGGTCCTGGAAGCAGAAATTCTGTTCGGGATCGAGGACTTCGAGAAGAGCGCTAGCTGGGTCGCCGCGCACATCCTGCCCCATCTTGTCCACTTCGTCGAGCAGGAACACCGGGTTTATCGAGCCGGCTTTTCGTAACGATTGAACGATCTTACCGGGAAGGGCTCCTATATAAGTGCGTCGATGCCCCCTTATCTGAGCTTCGTCCTTCACGCCTCCAAGCGATGTGCGAACGAATTTCCTCTCCAGGCTTCTCGCGATGGACCTCCCCAGCGAAGTTTTTCCCACTCCCGGAGGACCTACGAAACACAAGATCTGCCCCTTTATGCCGCCCGATATTCTCATGACGGAGAGATACTCAATTATACGCTTCTTCACTTTATCCAGTCCATAATGATCTTCATCCAGTATCTTCCTGGCTTCCTTAATATCCAGGTTGTCCCTGGTCTTATCAACCCACGGAAGCTCGAGCAGCCAGTCGAGGTAATTCCTGACCACGGTAGCCTCCGCTGATACTGGGTGCATCTTCGTCAACCGATTGAACTCCTTGAGAGCAACCTTCTCAACTTCCTTTGGAAAACATTTGTTTTCTATCTGGTCGAGTAATTCCCTGAATTCCTCCGACTCGTAAGTTTCAGCGCCAAGTTCCTCCTGAATGGCTTTCATCTGCTGCTGGAGGTACATTTTCCGCTGGCCGTCGGTTATTTTCGCCTTAACCTCCCCTTCCAAACGCTGCTCGATCTTCAATATCTCAATCTCTTTAGTGAGAATTTCCACCAAAACCATGAATTGATCGTTCAGGTCAACGCACTCCAGAAGCTTCTGCTGTTCAGTTGCCCTTATATCTATGTGGGCAGAGAGAAGGTCGGCGAACTTGCTGCTGTTATCGATGTTCAATATACTGGAGGTCACTTCGTTGGGGATATTGCCATTCAGTTTGGCATATTTTTCGAAGAGGTTGGTGACTTTTCGCCTGAGGGCTTCAATCAATGGGGATGCGCTGGTGACTTCTCTATCCAGCATCTCTATTTTTGCTTCGATATGATCGTTCGTGCGAATATATTTCTGGACCTTTGCTCTGGAAACGCCTTCCACGAGCACCTTAATTCCGCCCTTGGGTAACCGCATGATCTGAAGCAAATTAGCCAGGGTTCCTATCCTGAAAAGCTTCTTCGTCGAAGCGATATCGTCGTCCGGGTATCTCTGGGCTACCAGAAACACCTTCTTATCGTTCATCATGGACTCTTCCAAAGCTGATATGGACGTGGGGCGTCCCACCAGTATCGGAAAAACCATGTCGGGGAAAACCACGAGATTTCGCAGGGGGACAGTAGGAAGCTGGAGTGTTTTTGTTCTGGATCTTTTAGCCATGTTATAAAATATTAATTCTCATAAAAAATTTACAAACAATAATTTCAAATTGGTTCCTGTAAAATATGTTTATCAAAATCAATAGCAAGGAAAATGTATGATAATTTAAAAATGACTAATGACAAATGAACAATCACGAAAGAAGATGGGATAGGAACGGGGAAATTAACAATTAGCAATGAACAGAAGAAAACCACAGAGTCACAGAGCCACGGAGAAAAGAATCAAAAAAATTAAAGAACCTGAAGATTCACCGTCCCATGGGGTAGGGGATTCATGTATGTGTCCCGCTTGGGCGGAGCAGGGAAACAATAGCAATTAATCAATGGACAATTAGCAATGAACAATTAGCAATGAAAACAAATAAAATTTCTTGTAGCCGCATGGCTTCAGCCTGCGCTGCCAAATCAATCATCAATGGGAAGAAAGAC
>JAFGQG010000169.1 GCA_016935765.1 bacterium | reverse complement strand
GCTCCCTACGTTTTACCGCGGCTGCTGGCACGTAGTTGGCCGGAGCTTATTCCAAAAGTACCGTCAAAGATAAAAGGTATTAACCCTTATCCTTTCTTCCTTTTGAAAAGAAGTTTACATTCCGAGGAACTTCATCCTCCACGCGGCGTCGCTGCATCAGGCTTTCGCCCATTGTGCAATATTCCTTACTGCTGCCTCCCGTAGGAGTCAGGACCGTGTCTCAGTTCCCATGTGACCGTACACCCTCTCAGGCCGGCTACCCGTAATCGCCTTGGTGAGCCATTACCTCACCAACTAGCTGATAGGCCGCAAGCCCATCCCTAAGCGATAGCTTGAATCAGAGGCCACCTTTAATTTCACTATCCTTACAATTATGAAACCACATCCGGTATTAGTCCCGATTTCTCGAGGTTATCCCGAACTTAAGGGCAGGTTACTTACGTGTTACTCACCCATTCGCCGCTCTACTATCCCGCCGAAGCAGGACCTCGCGCTCGACTTGCATGTATTAAGCACGCCGCCAGCGTTCGCTCTGAGCCAGGATCAAACTCTCCGTAGTATTTTAATTAATTATTCGCATAACTAATTACATAAATAGATTGACTTAGACCCTTAAACCTTCTGAACCAATGTGCACACTATTTAATTCTCAAAGAGCAAAACCGTAAAGATATATACGTATTATTTTTTGTCAATAGATAAAATAAAAAAGTTTGATAAATTGTCAAGATTTATTAAAAAAAACTTTAAATAAATATTTTAAACCCTTTGTTCTAATTCCGTAACATCTTGATTATCAATTGCTTCTACTAACTCGAAGCTAAACTTTCCCTGTATTTAATTAGTTTTTGCTCAAGTTCAAAATCGTGTAATGATAGTATCTCCACTGCCATTATCGCAGCATTTCTTGCTCCCCATTTCCCTATTCCCATAGTAGCAACCGGTACACCCGCAGGCATCTGACAGATTGAAAGTAAAGCATCAACTCCTTGTAGAGCCCCCGCAGGTATCGGAACGCCTATAACCGGTAACGTCGTTAAACTAGCCGCTACACCCGGAAGATGAGCTGCTAAACCTGCCATCGCAATTATTACTTGATAACCTTTCTCCCTGGCACTTTTTACAAAATCGTTCAAAGCAACCGGATTTTTATGAGCAGAAATGACTTTTGTAATATAACATAATTGAAATTTTTCTAACAGATCCTCAGTCTCCCGGGCAAGTGATAAGTCCGATTTGCTTCCCACCAAAATAGCTATTTTGCATTCTTGATTATCCATGGTTAGTCTATTTCCTTTATATATTGTTGTGCTATATCTGTCCGATAAATAGCACCTTCAAATTTGATGTCATCTACGCATCTGTAGACTTTGCTGGAGGCTTTTTCGAAAGTGTCGTCACACCCAGTGACACCGAGAACCCTCCCTCCGTCAGTAACGGTTTTATTCCCCTTAAGCGCTGTTCCCGAATGAAAAACGAACAAGCTTTTCGCGCCTTTGACCGCTTCCAGCCTTTCTATCGGAAATCCCTTTTTATAGCGCTTAGGATAACCTCCTGAAGCCATGATAACGCAAACGCATTTCTGATTATTTTTCCATATCACATCAGCTTCCTCGAGCCTTTCATTCAAAACGTAAAGCATGATCTCCGCCAGATCGGATTCCAGAAGCGGCATCAGCGCTTGTGTTTCAGGATCTCCGAAACGGCAGTTGAACTCCAGTACCTTCGGTCCCCGTTCAGTCAACATCAATCCAGCGTATAATATACCCTTGAATGGGCATCCTACCTCGTTGAGTCCCTCTACGGTGGGGCGTAAAACCTGACTGACTATGCTTTCTAACATCCTTTCGTTTACCGTAGGTACAGGGCCTACTGCACCCATGCCTCCCGTATTCGGTCCTTTATCCTCGTTGTAAATCCTTTTGTAATCCTGTATTGGTACCATGGGTATTACGCATTTTCCGTCAGTGAATGAAAGAATGGAAACCTCCGTTCCTTCTAAGTGCTCCTCGATGATGACCCTTTTTCCAGCTTCACCCCAGGCTCGCTCGATCATCATTTTTCCGATAGCATCCTTGGCTTCCTCCCTGGTTTTGGCAATTATCGCTCCCTTACCCGCAGCCAAACCATCTGTTTTTACAACAAGAGGCGTTTCATGATCGTTCACGAATTTCAAAGCTGAATCAGCATTATCAAAAGTACAGTAACTGGCTGTAGGAATATGATATTTTTTCATGAAGTCCTTTGCAAATATCTTGCTGCTTTCGATCCGTGCAGCCTCCTGCGTGGGTCCAAAAATATCTAAATGCTTGTCATTGAAAAAATTAACAACACCATCCGCAAGCGGTTGTTCAGGTCCCACCAGAGTCAAATCGATCCCTTTCTTCTCAGCGAACTTGGAAAGACCGAGAAAATCATTAAGCGGAATGTCAATACATTCAGCAAAATCAGCAATTCCAGCATTACCGGGCGCTGCATAAATCTTCGACACATATTCACTTTGCTTTAATTTCCAGACAAGGGCGTGCTCTCGACCGCCACCACCTAAAACTAATATTTTCATTTTGCCTTACTTCCTATATTCATTAAAACTTTACAGTTTATTGTTAATCATAAAATACTTTTTTAAAACTGCTAAACGAAATTAATACTTCACACGACAATTTCGAAAAAAATACTATTCTTTTTCCTTCACAGCATCCCAAATAGCATCCATTTCACTTAAACTTGCTTTTTCAACTCCACCCTTATCCCTTAAAACCCGTTCAATCTCAAGGAATCTTCTTTTAAATTTTTCTACAGCTTTTCTTAGAACCATTTCGGAACTGATATCAATGAACCTGCCTAAATTAGTTACCGCAAATAACAGGTCTCCCAACTCCTCCTCTTGTTGGACCCTGTCGTTTTCGATTAGACTGTTCTCCAGCTCCTTCAGCTCTTCTCTGATCTTTTCGAACACCTGTTTCCAGTTATCCCAATCGAACCCTACTCTCGAAGCCTTATCCTGAATTCTCTGAGCAACAAGGAGCGCAGGCATGCTGGTGGGTACTCCATCGAGAAGTGACGCTTCGTTGCCCTTCTCTTCACGTTCCTTTAATTTTAATTTCTCCCAGTTCTTCAAAACCTGCTTCGAACCAGATACTTCTGTTTCTCCAAACACGTGAGGATGTCGCTGAATAAGCTTATTGGTTATCGAATCGATTACATCCTCAATACTGAATTCACCTTTTTCCTTCGCCATCTGAGCATGAAAAATAACGTGTAAGAGAATGTCTCCAAGTTCTTCCTTTAAACCGTCATAATCGTTATTCTCGATCATTTCAAGGGCTTCATAAACTTCTTCAATTAAATACGGTTTCATGGATTGATGATCCTGTTCCTTATCCCAGGGACAACCATTTTCACCGCGTAATTCACTAATTATATTGACTAATTTTTCAAATTTGCTTAACAAGTCAACTCCTGAAAAAAAATTTGACCGAATTAATGCTTCTGGGCGATTAATTAAAGGGAGCGATAATATAAAATAAAAAAAGTATATCGTATAATAACAAATCTGTCAACTCTTTTTAAGAAAACAAGTCAACAATAGGGTATGGTTACTTATCCTTCTTTTGCAGAGCTTCCCTGATACTTTCTTTAATATTATATTTCTTCTTGAATTTCTCAACCCTGCCTGCTGTATCCAATAATTTCTGCTTGCCAGTGAAAAAGGGATGACAGGCTGAACATACTTCTAGCTTTATTTCCTTTTTCGTAGACCCAACCGTGAAACTATTACCGCATGAGCAGGTTACTTTTGCTTGGTGGTATTCAGGATGAATTTCCTTTTTCATTATAGTATCTCCGTGTATGAGTTATCTTTTGTTATTTACATCATTGTATAACGTTACTTATTAGTTAAATCTTGAGAACATAATATATATTAAGTTAAAAAAATAAAACAAGGATAAAATTCAGGTTTCGCTAAAAACTTCATTTATTCCCCCCTGTTCTACACTTAATATCTTAATATTGCGCAGTAAGGGATATATCAAAGCTCCTGATCGGTGCAAGAGTTCTAACGATGCTAGTGTAATTATACTGAAATAGATTTTTAACTTTCGCGTTTATAGTATATTTGTCGAATTGGAACATCGCTCCCACGTCAAAAACTGATTTAGGCACTCTTGGGTCATTTGTGTAGTAGCCTCCAACGTTCTTTACAATATCAGCATAATGATAGGTTATATTACATTGCCCAAAACTAGCGTAATCATAAGCGATATTTATGGTCGAAGTGTGCTCAGGTCGATATGCGAGTGGATTGCCCGTAGTCAGGTCTCTCGAATCGGTGAAAACGTAATTAAATCTCGTTGTAATCTTGCTGAATGTACTTTTAACAGTTAGTTCCAACCCGGCTATTCTCGCTTTATCAAGGTTTACAAACTTAGCGGTTCCTTCTTCTTCATTAGCTTTGGCTTCTATCATATCCTCGTACCGGTTCCAGAACAATGCCATATCTATGTAGTGGTTTTTATACAGGAGGTTACCACCGATCTCTGCAGATTTAGCCGCTTCGGGATTAAGTTGTGGATTAGGCTGCACTTGAATAATACCTAATATTGTGGTTTCAGTAAAAAGTTCTGCCATTGTTGGTGTTCTGAAACCTAAGCCTCCTGAAGCCCTCAATGTTATATTATTATTGATGTTATATACTCCACCAATTTTGGGAGTGAGTTGCCACCATTTTGAATCATTGCCGACGTAGGAGTAGTCAAACCTCCCACCTGCTGTTAAAACCAGATCGTTAAGGGGTTCGCTTATATGAAGCCAATCATTGATGTGTGAAAGCTCATCTTGAACAAAGAACGCTCCGCCTAATCCCGAGCGAAGCCCAAATATCTTGGATGTTATATCGGTGTAAAAACCTTCAACTCCCAATGAAATTGCTTGATTGTCAAATTTGTAAAGATTGAACTGGGAATCCATGCCGAGTTTCTGGTTTATCGAATAATCCTTTTCCTCCCCATCTCTAAAATCCTGGAACCATTTGCCGTAGAGGTAATGTGCTTTTAAAGTATAGAATATTTCTTTATCGAAAATCTTTCGATTATATTTTACGTAGCTATTAAGCTTTGATGAATATACCCGATCGTTCCTTCTGCTGGCTGAAGTTTGAAGAGCATGGTTTTGATCGACCCATGCGAACCAGTTGCCCCTGTCTTCATAAGCGGCATTATAAAGAAATGTAAGGTTGGATTCGGGTGAATGCTCATAGTAAAGCTTACCCAAAGATTGGATTCTTTTTGAATCATTTGCTTGTCTGAACCCATCGTTCATCTTCTCGTTTACCGAGAGCATCAATTGGGTTCTACCAATCTTTCTAGTATGTTCCAAACCAATGTGATGATAAGTCAATAGATCGTCTGTCCATTGCCATTCCTTATAATAAGGTTTGTCATAAGCTCCAGCCATAAAAGTGATTGTATATGTCGGTTTTGGTTGTTCCGGTTTTTTTGTGATAACGTTTATCACTCCACCCATAGCGCCGGAACCATATAAAGCAGATCCCGCTGTCTTGACTACTTCAACTCTTTGAAGCTGCTGGATAGGGATAGTATCCCACTTGATCTCTCCCGTATCACCTGCAAGGACTGGTACACCATCGAGCAGAAGGAGAACCCTTGCTCCTGTTCCATAGGCGAAGCCACTCGAATTCCTGATGCTAACCTGCTGATTAACCATTGTAACTCCAGCCAAATTTTCAACAGCCTCCTCGGCAGAGAATGGGTTGTTCACAGTCAATTCATCAGCCTGCGCAATAGTAACACTTACAGGAGATTCCTGTAATTTCTGCTCCTTTCGGCTGGCGGTGATGATAACGGGTTCACCCTTCAGGCTGACCTCTTTTAGGCTAATACCTACTTCTTCGTCAGCTTTAATAATAATATTCTTCTGTGTGTTTTCATACCCCATCATCGATACCCTTAATTCATATTTCCCACGGGGTACGTTTGGTATGTAAAAATAACCATCCAGGTCTGTTGATGCCCCTCTTTTCGTTCCAACCAATACTACGTTAGCACCGATGAGTGGTTCACCGGTGTCCAAATTAACTACTCTTCCTTGAAGGGAAGCCCCAAATACTTGCGAAACGGTAATTATGCAAATCAAGAACACCATAAGTAATAACGACATCTTATTTGAATAAGCCATCTCTGACCTCCCTGTTTTTATCATAATCTGAATTAGCTGAATAGGAATTTTTTGAATCAGCAATAAGTTCATGAAAAACGTTAAAATCAACTGTCATGTTTATTTCTTTAACCATCCTTTCGTCTTCGACCAAAACTTGCCCTGGTTCTGAAGAATCCCCATAATCATAATATGTTGCCATGATGTAATAATGGAGTGAGTCCAGTTCGCCTAATCCTATATTTGGAATAGCAATGAAGAAAATCCACTTGTAGGTGCCGGGATCGATAGGTGCAACTTCATAATCGTACCTGACAGTACAGTTTTCGGCAGTTAGATTCTCACCTTGCGCTTCCAGAGCCTCATACAGCGAATCATAATTGATGTAACTAAAACGTTCTGAATAATTGTTATAGATTTCGTAAACGGAAAAGATGTTCAAGGAATCCTTCGGAATGACCTCCGTATGGGCGATCGGTCCAAACAACCATATATCGCTCAATATCATCATACTACCGGGTTCAGGCCATGCTCCGACGAATGTAATGGTTCCGGAAATTCCAGTATTTTCATCGATCGGACCTAAACCATGGTCAATTTTACAGCTCCAAATGAATACCAAAATTCCCAGCATCATTATAATAATAATTATTTTTTTCATTTTCAACCTCGCTATTTCAATCCGAATTCTCTCTCTGAAAATAAAACTACAGTATATACATAGAGTTCTGTTTCAGGGTCTTTGTATGCATCCGGTGATAATCCTGCTTTTTGGCTGCACAGTTCCTGCAGAAATTTATCCCTGCTCCATCCCGTTTCAGTAGCCACCTGTGGTAAAAAGACACCGGACCGGTAGCCTTTTCGAATATAAACGCCGTGTTTTCCCATTTCAATATCCTTATAGTTGTCTATTTGAGTAAGCGGCGAGAGTACTGAAACTTCGATGTCAATCTTGTCTAGTTCGTTCTCCGTCACTGCTCTGAACCGGGGGTCTTGGGTGGCAGCCGCAATAGCGCGTGATATTACCGATTTGTACAGTGGTTGAGAAGCGATCATTTCACCGATACAGCCACGAAGCTGTCCGAATTCATGAAGAGTGACAAAAACTGCGCGGTCTTTCAGCATTTCAGGGTCTTTGGGCGCTTTTTCTTCTATCGTTTCTCCAGTTTTAATGTAATGTTCAATCGTTCTGCGCGCAAGCTTCAATAAGTACAGTTTCTGTTCATCAGTAAGCGAATATTCAGTGCTTTCCTCTTCATCTATAGACGTGTCATTGGAATTGTTCTCTTCAGTTTGGGTGAAAGCAAGCGCTGCGTATCCAACTACCCTGGATTTCTCGCCGACAGGAACATCTCCGGAATTTGCATATTTTAAAAGAGCCACTTTCGAACCCGTTTTAGCCTTCGCCATCTCCATCAAGGTTAAAACAGCTCCGAATCCACAAAACTCAACATTACCATTGATGACGTTATTAATTAAACCTTCAGTGTCAAGTGAAAGAACATACTCAATTCCGCGTTTATCCATCTCTACAGCAACGTCATACGGATGATAATGAGACATATCTGAGCTCACAATATAAATGGTTTTGTATTCTTTGTCAAGGTTTTTTAGAACTTCGGTCAATATATTGACGAGTGAAGCACTCTGATCACCATATACAATGGGCACTATCTTCAAATCGTCACCGAAAATATACTGCAGGAACGGTATTTCTGACTCAAGACAGTGTTCTTGCAGGTGAGGAGTCTTATTGAACTCGATAGAAGGATTACTGGAAACCAGCTTATTTGCAAGGTTTTCATCGATCTTAGCTTTTCCTAATGGTGTTTCAAATGCTCCTTCAGCCCAAACTGCAATTGAGTGAGTGGAAACCCTGTGGCTTGGACCAATAAGGACGAAGGTATAATCCCTGTATTTATCAGCATCCTTCATTAATTGTTTGAAAGCATAAGCTGCAACCCACCCGCTGTAAACGTAACCTGCGTGAGGAGCAACCAAAGCCCAGAGTTCCCCATCTAATTCGATGTCTTCCGCTTGCTTGAACAATGTATCTAAATACTCTTTCAATTCGCTTTTGTCAGAAGGATACCACATGCCCGAAACAGCAGGTTTCCTTATATTATCCATAGATTTCCCTCCTTGAGCACTATTAGTTTCTTGTCCCTTTGTATTATCAGTGCCGCTGCATCCCCAAAATATTAATAAAATTATAATTAACCTGATAGCTTTCATAATAAATTTTCCTTAAATATATTTTAGATGAAAAATGGGAATGCGAAAACTACTAAAACCAACCAGGCAAATATCGAGCCGGTTACTCCAAATAGCGGGATAAAACAGAGACCCGCAAGAAAAGACCCTATTCCTGCTCCCAGGCAGTCGAGCCCATATATCAAGCCCCCCTTGTTTTTTGTAAATGGCAGGTTGTTAGCCATCCATCTTACTCCCATCGGAAATAACATTCCGGTTAAAAGTCCTGCAAACAATTGCAATCCAAAGAACACCGCTATACCAGACGCGTAACCTAGATGCTGGTATAGACCAGTGAAATTGAATATAAAGAGCATCAACAAAACAAATCCAATCCAGCAAAGGGACCATTTTCTGAATGAGAACCTGCTTTTTATCACCTTATAAAGCATCGGTCCTACTACATGTCCCAGCATGTGAACACTTGTCAAAAAGCCGACCAACCAGTACAAGTAACCAAAAACCGCTTGAAATAAGTACAGTACTATCAATTCTGTTACAATTCCGCCAAATCCGCCAACAACCACAAGAACAAGGATTCCAAATTTTCTCCCAAATATATAAACATTTAGTAAGTTGACAAGCAAAAAAATCATAAAAACGAATAAAAACCAGTGAAAGGCTTTTAAATCGTCCAATTTTTGCAGGAAATTACCGCCTCCGCTTATTTTCGTCCAGTCTTGCAGAGCAAAGAAATAGGCGATAGGGCTGAAATCAAGGTTAGGGGAAGTCTCCGGCAACCTTGATTCGATCATCTCCCTCGCTGAAACCTGCCTGAAAGGTTCTAATGAATAATAAAGGTTGTTTCCCCTGAAATACCACGTGCTGACGCCCCTTCTCTCAACCGCATCAAGAAAATCCTCCGCGGTCCAGTCTAAATTGTTTTCATCACTTCCCATTATGATAAGATTACTCTCAGAGTAGTATATCTGGGTATTAACAAAGACCGCTTTCATTGAATTCATTATCGACGCTGTCATCATCTGCTCCTGTGTGGAAAGGTAGTTCGCGCCAACACTCAACCTGAAGGTAAAAACACCATCGACATCCAGTTTCTTCCGCACCTCTTCAAAGAATTCCCGAGTGTAAAACCTGTTCATCACCCCGGCATTGGGATTTGGCAAGGACAGCATAATAACGTCAAAGTGGTCAGCAGTTCTCTTTATCCAGAAGCGGGTATCAGCTAGAATAAAATTAACGTTGGATTCTGTTAATACTTCTTCTGCCCTTGGGAAATGCTTTTTCGCTATCTTGAGAATCATTGGATCCAGCTCAAGATAGGTAATTGATGCGGGATTATGTTTTAAAACCTCGTTAATAGAACCTTCCAACAACCCTCCGACCAGGAGTACATTCTCAGGGTCTGGGTGAATTAACATAGATGTATGAACGAAAGCCTCGATTGACAGCGTATCCGTGCTGGAAGCCACTAAGGTGCCGCTCTCGTATAAATATCTCTCACCTTCCCTTTGTAATAACTGGATCTTGCCATATTTTGAATTATAGGATTCCAGTTGATAGCCACTCCAGAGTAATCTTTCAAGCTGCCTTGAGCTTTCGGTTGCCCGAAAAGCAAAACCCGCGAGAAGAATTGCTAAAACTAATACAATAAACCTGCTTTTCCTTCTTATAATGAAAAATAACAAAAGCATTACAACCGATGCTGTAATGACAATAACAAGGCTGCTACTCAGAGAGCCTATCAAAAATAGACTAAGAATACCACCGGCTACAGCACCAAAAGCATCAAGTATGTAAATTGGGGTCAGGTTTATACCGGTTTTTTCAGCGTATTTGCATATATTTGAAAACAATCCTCCAGATATGAGTGTGAAAGGTGCTAGTGATAAAAATATTAGTAGAAATATTTTACTCATGTTCCATAATTGACCTTGAGTTGATTGCAACATAACCCCTAAAAACTTGATCCAGTAAAAAGAGAGGGGGACAAGTAACACAAATATGATAAGATTATGAATGAGCTTCAGGAATCTTGAGACAGTGACTGTACCGATTGCGTGTATTGTCAACCAGAAAAAGAATAACAGTGCCAAAACCAGTTCGTTCGATCTCAAGGTTGTGATCATTTCCCGGAAAAGAAAAACCTGGGTAAGCAAACTCAGGAATCCTACCAGAAAGGCGGAAATCAGACTGATTATTTTATTATGCTCTAAATCCATTTTATTTAAATCTCAGACTGTATTTTCTTCCAAATCTCAAAAATTACCCGCAAGAACAGGTTTAAATAGCAGTAAGTTGTTATATAAAGACATAAAATATCTTATTGGCAGTGGGTTTGTCAATTAATTAAATCAATTTACATAGCCTTTACGCATTAAAAAAATACTTTACATTGTATAAATATAGTTTTAATTTTCAAAAAACATGGATTGGAATCACGCAAAATAGAGATAAGGAGCTTAATATGCCAGAATTCAGACATGACCCGGTTCAGAAACGTTGGGTGATAATTGCAATAGAGAGAGGAAAGCGTCCTGACGATTTCAAAGAGAAAAATAATGATATTCCCCACGTGGAGTTCTGTCCATTCTGCGAGGGGAATGAGGATAAAACTCCAAATGAGATTTTCGCTATCAGGGAGAAGGGGACGAAGGCGAACGAGCCTGGTTGGAAGATCAGGGTAATCCCCAACAAATTCCCCGCGCTTACCTCAAGTGGGGACCTTAATAGAGAGGGGCTAGGTATATATGATGTGATGAATGGCGTGGGGGCTCATGAGGTGATAGTGGAAACTACCCAGCATGATCTGCACATGGGAGATATGCCGTTGGACCACCTCTTTCAGATCACCAAAATTTACAGGGATAGAATACTAAGTTTGATGGAGAATGAAATACTTCGATACGTTTTGATATTTAAAAATCACGGCAAAACCGCGGGGGCGTCCCTTGAGCACCCCCATACGCAGATCATTGCCACTCCAATTACACCGCTTACGATAGCCCAGGAGCTTACATCCAGCCGTGAGCATTACCTTGCCAAGGAAAGGTGCCTGTTTTGCGACATTTTAACCCAGGAACTCCACGTGCCAGAAAGAATAGTGATTCAGACACCGCGTTTCGTCGTTCTAGCTCCCTATGCTTCAAGGTTCCCATTTGAGTGCTGGCTCCTACCGCGCTTTCATTCGCACGATTTCACACGTATGGAAGATGATGAACTGAGAGAATTTGCCACGGTTTTGAAAGAAGTACTGTACCGGCTGAAGGTATGCCTGGGAGATCCCCCTTATAATTTCATGCTGCATACAGCTCCAAATCCACACCCTCGACCGGGTAAGCCGGATTACTGGAGCACTCTTGAATACGATTATCACTGGCATATCGAAATTATACCCAGGGTTACCCGGGTAGCAGGTTTTGAGTGGGGGACAGGTTTCTACATTAATCCAACGCCCCCTGAAATTGCATGTAAATACTTGAAACAAGTTGAATTGCCCCAAGTTTAACTCCTGAACGATCCGATGTATGTTATAAAGATAAGCGGATTGCTTTAAATCGCATTTTCTGGGATAAATATCTACTCATTACCCGGGGATATAGATAGCTTTCCCCCGTTTGATACCGCTACCCTGATTTTTTCAAGCCTGCTCGCTAAATAAGTTGAATCCCTGATTATTTCCATCTCCTTAATGTTCGCACTAAGTTCGCGACTTAGAGAAATCGTGGATACGAGCTCGTTTGGAAACAACTCATCTTTTTCCTTTATCAATTGAACTATATTTCCCTCGGACGAAAAATCAGTTGTGGTGTCCATTGCAAACAACAAGTCGATCAATTCGGGCGAAGTCTCAATATCTTTCTCGTACATTATAACTTCATCGTTCTGCACTCTTTTTGCCAGGTGGGTCAATTGAACAGGCGATTCCACAACGGTTTTATCCATACTAACTTCTTCAACAGGAGGTTCGTCTTGAAAGTCGTAGAATATAATGACCGCGACAAGGCAGCAAATAAAAACTGCGGCAAAGGCTTCAATGAATCTCCATTCGCTTCGAGTAGGGAAAAAACTCAGGATCTTGCTTTTTATCGATGCTTTCTCTTCTGTATTCCATAAACGAACCTTTTCAATAAAGTTATCGGGAGTTCGTTTCAAGCCGCTTTCGAGATTATAAAGCGCGGTTTTTAAGTTTATAACATCGGACATGCAATTATCGCAATACATGAAATGGCTTTTTAAGGCGGTCGTTTCCTCAGTTGAAAGGGTACCCTCCGCGAAAGCGCATAATGTTTCTTGATCAGGACAACCCGTTTCATGGCTTTGAATTGGTCGATGTATTTTATTTCGCGAAGCTTTGATCTCTTCAATAAAATCCAAGATCGCCTTGCACTTGCCGCAAGTCCTGATGTGTGATTCTATTCTGCGTCGTTCCTTCTCTGATAAACCACCATCCAGATATTCAAGGATTTTAACTTTGTCGGGACATTTCATAATCTCATCAGCCTCCAGGAGTATTAGACGGCATCATTCAAAATTTTCCATGATGAATTTCAGTTTTTCCATTATTTTTTGAATTTTGTGATACAATTTTCTATAATCTTCTATGTTTAATTTCTGAGCTATTTCCTTCGCTGAAAGGTTATTGTAAAACCTCAGCTTGATTATTACTTGTTCATCCCGGGGAAGATTATTAAGCGCGCAGGAAAGAAAACGCAGTTTTTCATCCTTGAGTTGGTTCTTTTCTTTCTCAAGCAGCATACTCTCGGGGTTTGTTTCTACTTGATCGTCAGAGTAAGTCGACTCTTCTTCCTCTACTAAAACCGCGTCAAGGGAAACCTCCGCCGGACTTTGAGCATTTTCAATATAGCGCTCTTTTAAAGAATCGCTTAACTGGTCGTTTAACTTGTCAAGTGCCTTTTTTACATCTTTATAATTGTGATCAGGGAAATCTATCCTGAGAATTTCGAAGATTTGAAAGGAATCAAAATATCCCTCATTATAATAAAGGAAGAAAACCCGTTTTTCGAATTCATCAAGATTCTCTATTGCTTTAGGTTCTGACCTTCGCCCAAACTGTTTCCTGTAATAATCCTTTATCAGGTTTTTTACTATCGCGACCAGCCAGGTGGAAAGTTTACATTTGAATTTGAACTTCGTAAAATCAAGCTTCATCAGATGCCTCATAACAAAAAGGTAGATGTCGGATGCGGTATCCTCATCCTTTAATGTTGGAGGTAGCTGATAGGAAATTACCGAGTACACTAGATCCGTGTATTCACTGATGAATAAATTCCAGCCTTTGGGGAAATTACTGACGAGAAGATCTATTAGCTTTTTATCTGATGACACTCAAAAACCCTCACATGATAAATTTAATCTTTAAGATCAGCTACTTTTTTTATTCGTGATTCAAAAAAAAATTCCGACTGCGCTTTTGGGGGTTCGAGCCCCCCCCCTGGCATTCTAATTTTCAAATGTATTGCTTCAAGTTAAATTGTCAATTCTTTTCATTCAAAAAAAAAGCCACACATGAGTGTGGCTTCTTAAAACACCAAAGGTTCGGAGTGATACTATTTATTCAGGTAGTCATCGGGAACAAGTGTGCTTTCTTTCTGGCTTTTTGTTCCCCTTAGTTTTATTCCCGCGAGGGTTTCTGCTTCTTTCATGTATTTTTCAGATTTCTGCAGGTCTCCAGGACCAAGCACTTTATCACCCCAAACATCGGCTAACCATTTCAGGGAATTCCAATCGTTGTTGTCTCTTGCTAATTTTGTAGCCTCTTCGAGAATTCTGGTTGCGTACTCAGGGTCTATTTTAGTCGCGAAGTAAGTAACGGCAGCAAGACCAAGCATCATGGGATTTTCTTGTTCGCGCCCGTCCTTTAAGAGAATATTGGCATATTCTAATGTAACGATCCTGTTTTCCTTAACTTCGGTATCAGCTTTATTGCCTCGTTCAGCCAACTTAATATCAGCCGTAGCTTCTTCAGCGGTTGCGGTGATGTATAAACCAAGGATCAAAGTCAAGGTTATAATGATAATTACTCTTTTGAACATTTTTGCCTCCTTAATTAAAGTTCCCTTTTTTTCCTTTCCAAAATTATTAGACGGAAACTTTAATTTTTTTACAAAAAAAATTTATCAATAGAAAAAACTCCACCATTTATAACTGCATTTTTCACCAATTTTAGCGTAAGAGATGATTTTTACGGTGTATACTCCCTCTAATAAAACGGTGAAATCGACATTCTCATCGGCAGAACCCGGTCTTTTCGAAGCGTCAATTATCCTACCTTTTGGATCCATTACTTCGACGTCCAGGTCACAATCTTCCGGAATTACGGAAAATTCGCACCTTTCATATACCTTCATGTACCTGGTCTTGTAAGAATGGAATTCGAGGGGACCGATGCTTTCAGTGCCATATTGTCTTTGCCCAGCGGTCAGCACGAACTTTCCAGCCCCTCTATGACTGTACACCCTGAGCTTAACCGAACGTGAGGAAGTAGGGCTGAACCTGATCAACTCGTCTTCTCCCAATCCGCGCAAAGACTTTAATATTGTGCTCCCGTCAGCTTCAAACAAATAAAGATCAAAATCAACACCCTCGGGAACCTCCAACAAAAATCCGTATTTCTGACTATTGTCAACGGAAAAATCAAATTCTGCTTTTCCATCCGTGTCCTTGATCTCTCCGGACCAGGTTTCCCCGAAAGTCAAACAGTAAGTACATATCAAAAAGCTGATAACTAATACCAAAGTTATTGAGTTCTTTCTTGTCATTTTTTTCTCCCCTCTTCCTTATAGAACGATATTTTTATACTTATGTTTTTCGTTTATTAATTTTAAGCATAATAATAATGGTAATTGAAAATTTAGCAAGAAAAAAAACAAGTGGTACATAATTACGGTCTGAGCAGAATTTCAGTGAACTTTTTGTAAACAATCGAACGGGATTAGCGAGCTAATCAGGAATCCCGGGAGCCGGAATCGAACCGGCACGGAGATTAATCTCCGAGGGATTTTAAGTCCCTTGCGTCTACCTATTCCGCCATCCCGGGATTTTGTGCAATGTTTCGTCTGACAAAACGCCTTCCAGCTGTAGTTTTCAAGTACTTTTATCTTTCGACCAAACTTAATTAAGGCGGCGACCGGATTTGAACCGGTGAATAACGGTTTTGCAGACCGCTGCCTTACCACTTGGCTACGCCGCCTTGATAAATCTTTAAAACTCTTGTTATAAAATAAATACGATTGTTCAATTTTAAATTAAAACTCACTGAATACAGAGTAAAATTAAAAGCGGGCGATGGGTCTCGAACCCACGACCTTCTGCTTGGCAAGCAGATGTTCTACCAGCTGAACTACACCCGCATATTATAAAACTTCCTAACAACACTCATAATGTCAAATGTAATAATTTATTTAAAAACATAATTCTGTCAACCCCAAATTATTTTTTGCCATAAATTAAATCCTTTTGTCGCTTCTTATGACCCCAACACAAACTTACAGCTAAAGCATCCAGCTCATCCTGGCAACTCTTCTCTTCAATATTGAGTAACCTGCAAACCATGTACCCGACTTGAGACTTAGAGGCGTTTCCGCGCCCGGTTACAGATTTCTTTACTTCCCTCGGTGGAAATTCATGAACAGGTAACTGTCTCTCCAACGCAGCCAATATCACGGTAGCAATTACCTCCCCTAACCTTAAAGTTGTCTGTACGTTTTCCCGATAAAAGGTCCTTTCGATAGCGACTAGACCCACTTCATGCTCATCGATGATATCACCTATCTTTTTGAAAATATCATACAGCTTCTTATTCTTGTTGCTGCCTTTTGGTTTGATGGATCCGCTTATTACATATTTGTAGTTGTTCCGGTCCTCAGAAATTATGCCCCATCCTAAAACTTGAGTTCCAGGGTCTATTCCCAATACTAACATGCTGCCTCGTTGAGTATTAATTTTTGCATTATATCCCAAACACCATCCTGGTCGTTCGAGAAATCCGAAACGAAATCAGCCGCATTTTTTACCTCCTTTGGAGCATTATTCATCACGGCGGAATATCCGGCGTTCTTGAACATTGATACGTCATTGTAGTAATCCCCAATTACAAGTATCTCCTCTTTCTTTACTGCCAGATGCTCCATCAGCATTTTCAAAGCAGCTCCCTTCGAAGATTTTATGTCCCTGAATTCAAGGTACCATACCGGCTCATACCTGATGGAAGGAAATTTAAACACGGCAATATTCTCTTGCACTTTTTGATGGGTCTCCATGTATAAACCGTGTATCAAATTTTTATCTCCCGCAATAAGTATCTCGCAAGGGTTGTAATGGCTCGAATTTTCAAGGGGCTTCATCACGTGTATCCAGGAAAGGAAAGCGTCGGTCACCCTGGGTTTAAGGTTTTTTACAAAAGCTCTGTCTCCCTCAATAAGGGCAATTGATACATCATGATTCGATACAGCCTCTATAATATATTTCCATGCGTCAGAATTCATAAATTTGGTGAATAATGGTTTCTCACTCCCCTTCTTCTGTATCCATGTGCCGTTCAGTGAGATAACAGGAAGGTCGATTTTGAGTTGATCGATATATTGTTCAGCAGAGGCAAACATTCTTCCGGTTGCAATGGTTAACCCAATAGACATATCTGCCAGTTTATTTACGGCAGCCAGGACCTTCCCGGAAATTTCCCGTTTCGAGGTAAGCATTGTACCGTCAAGATCACAAACGACTAACTTATAATTCATATATAAAAAGGAGGGTTAAATTAAGAATTAAACTCATCGATTATTTTATCGTCAATATCAAAATTGGAAAACACGGATTTGACATCATCGAGTTCCTCCAACGCTTCTACCAGCTTCAACACCTGTAAAGCTTTTTTATCTTCAACCTTCACGTATGATTTTGGAACCGCTCCCAGTTCAGCGCTATCGTACTTGATCTGCATCTCATCAAACTTTTCGCGTACATCCTGCAGACCGTCACTACTGGTATAAATTTCGTATATCTCGCTATCTTCGGTGATATCTTCAACTCCCGCTGCAAGGACTTTCTCGAGGAGTTCTTCCTCGGAATAATCCTCTTTCAGAATAGTGATAATACCTTTCCTGTCGAACATCCACCCGACGCAGCCTGTTTCTCCCAGGTTTCCGTTATATTTGGAAAAAATATGCCGAATATCTGCAACGGTTCTCTTTTTGTTATCCGTAAAAGTCTCGACAATAACCGCCACGCCAGCGGGACCGTAACCCTCATAAGTAACCTCTTCGTATTGCACGCCAGGAAGGTCTCCAGTCCCCCTTTTCACCGCCTTGTCGATATTATCACTCGGCATGTTGGCAGCTTTAGCATCAGCGATAGCCATTCTCAAACGGGGATTTCCGTCCGGGTCACCACCGCCCTCCTTGGCTGCAACTGTGATCTCTCGAATTAGCCTCGTAAATAACTTACCCCTCTTAGCATCCACGGCGGCTTTTTTATGCTTAATACTAGCCCACTTTGAATGTCCACTCATAAATTTTCTCCCTTATTTATAAAATAGTTACTTTTCCTTAAACTTACCTTATCTGAAGCTTATGTCAATAAAAATCAGTAGATTGTCATGGCGACCGGTCATCCGGATTCTATCGCGCTCTCGTTTTGCTTCTTGAATAAATCATAATACTTGCTGTTCTTGAGGGTGACTTCCACTTGCGCGTAATCGGTGCCGGGTATAATAGGATAATCTGTGACAGTTTTCCGCTTGATCTTGTTCACTGCAAAGGTGATTGATTCATCCTTGTCCGCGTGGGCTTCCTTGTCGAATTTCCGCGAGGAAATCACCTTGAAAAGCGCTAAGAAGCCGATTATCGCAGGAAGAAGAGAGGAAATCGGTACTTTCCCCACGAATTTGCCTAATCCTATTACAGCCACACCAAGTATCCCCTGTGATATGTTGATGAGCAGCTTGTACTTTTTCTCTCTTTTTACATGCTCGATACATTCAAGGCAATAGGGGACCTGTATCTTTTTCTTGTTCAATCCGCCGCCGAATATCGACCGGGACCTTACCTCGGTTTCGTATATGCCGGTTGGATCCTTCATGCAGCATGGGCAATGGGAAGGGAACCTGAGCGACGGCACCTGATACTCCTTTTCTATCACCTGAACCGGTTTTAACACCACCTTTTTTGCGCCCTTGTTCTTAGGGGCAGAACTAAATATATTCTGCTTAGGAGCGGGACTAAAAACTATCTGCGGATCCCACAAACCCATTTTCATTCTTCCTTTATATTATAGCCTAAGCAACCGTAAGGTAACTTGAGAAGTCCGCTTTAATTCTTTTCAAAAGGTACCAGGCAAAGAAACCTTAACAGTTGATTACTCTTATTTTTGAACTGGTGCTCGACGTCCGGGGGCACTAGAATTGCGAATCCTTCTCTCACGGCGTTCTCTGCTCCTTTGATAACAACGGTTCCTTCCCCTTCGAGAATGTACGCCTCGTGTTCCCAGCTATGCTTGTGAAGGGGGGTGTTGCCCCCGGGCTCAACAGTGAACATTCTCATCGCGAAATTCGGAGCGTTGTCAGTTTCAGAGATCAGCCATCTTATCTTTACGCCCTTTGCGCCCTGGGATTCGACATCCAGCTCGGGGATCTCCGTATAATGAGCTATCTTCATTTTTTTCTCCTGATTAAAGTTCCGTATTTGCAAGCGCTTCGCTTATTAGAATGATTCCCTTCTGTACATCCTCCTTCTGCACGATAAGGGGAGGTCTGAAGCGAATAGAGCTAACCCCGCATGGCAACACCATAAGGTCGTTCTTAAATAACTCGTCAAGCAGCTTCTTCCTGTACTCTGGTGAAGGGAGGTCAAAGGAAACCATCAGCCCTCTGCCGCGCGCGTTCGTGACCTTGTCAGGGAATTCATCCTGGAGTTCCTTTACCTTTTCCAACAGGTACTCTCCCACAACTCGAGCGCTCTCAACGAGGTTTTCTTCATCGATTATCTCGAGGATCTTCTGGAAGCGCACCATGTCCGTCAGGTTGCCGCCCCAGGTGGAATTCAACCGGCTGGAAACTGTAAAGCAGTTATCCTTGACTTCGTCCACCCTGTCCGTGACCATAATACCGCAAACCTGGGTCTTCTTGCCGAAAACCACTATGTCGGGTACAACTCCAAGCTGCTGGTATGCCCACATCGTGCCAGTAATTCCCATACCGGTCTGCACCTCGTCAAAGATGAGTATTGCCTCGTTTGCGTCAGCTATCTTGCGCAACTCGCTGAAGAATTCGTTCCTGAAATGGTGATCGCCCCCTTCGGCTTGAATGGGCTCGAGTATGATAGCTGCGATGTCGTCCGGGTTATCCTTGAAAGCCTGGTTTATCTGGCTTAGTGCTTTCTCCTCGAGTTCCTGGACCTTACGCAAATTCCCCTCGTTGAGTGGAAAGGTTATTTTCGGATTGATTATCCGCGGCCAGTTGAACTTCGGGAAATAGTCCGTTTTCCGGGGATCGATGGTGTTGGTCAAACTCATGGTGTACCCGCTTCTCCCATGAAAACTCTTCTCGAAATGGATAACCTGTGTACCAAGCTCCTTTGTTGCGCCCTTCGCGAAATTCTTTTTCACCTTCCAGTCGAAAGCTACCTTTAAAGCATTTTCAACAGCAAGCGCGCCGCCGGAAATGAAGAACAGGTGCTTAAATTCTGGAGGAACCGCAAGCCTCCTGAATGTGTCCACGAATTCAGCCATCTCCACCGTGTATATATCGGAGTTCGAAGGTTTATTGACCGAAACATAAGCAATTTTGTCCAAAAACTCTTTCGTTATCAGCTTGGGATGATTGTAACCGAGGGGAAGTGATGCGATACATGAGAAAAAATCCAGGTACCATTTCTCCTCCCGGGAATCGTAAATATACATTCCCTTACTCTTTTGTAAATCGAGTACGCAGGGATAACCGTCAGTAATTATCGATTTTCCAAGGATTTGGTGAACATCTTTAGGGCTTATAACAGTTTTTTCATTCTTAATACTATTTGTATTCATTTTATTACTCCATAAAGGTTAAAATAGAAATATCTATAAATTTGATAGGGAAGTTATTTCGAATTTCAAGCCTGAGTCAATGGAGTTAGAGTATATCCAGTTGGGTCCATTCTATTTCATTGGGTTTCGCAAGTATTATCCTTATTATCATTTCGTTCTCCTTCAGTATTTTTTTCTCAAGCCCAAAAAGGGAATATTAATGTAATATTTTATATTATTTTGTCCAGTTTTTTAATTAAAATTCTTCTATAACCTTATCTTCAAGATAACACGTTTGATTCATAAGCGTAAGTACGAATCCTGAATTGGGATCATATTCAAGTATCGAGTATGAGGCGTTATCCAGGTAAACGTTCCAGAAACCGCCACTTTCGATGCCTATCAAAGTGGTGATGAGTAATTTAAGCACCGAGCGGTGAGATACTATCACCACCGTTTTGCCTGTATATTCTTCAGTCAATTTTTGAACGGCAGGTATTGCTCTATCCCTGATATCCTGGAGTGTTTCCGAACCTTTGACTTTCCAGTTCTCCGTATCGTTTATCCACAGGTTCCATTCTTCAGGGTACTTATCCTTTATACCTGTTTTTGGTTCCCCCTGCCATTCGCCAAGCTCGATATTGTTGAAATTCTCTTCGATTTTTACTTCGAGGTTTCGAGGGCTGGCAATTTGTTCGGCGGTTTGAATTGCCCGTTTCAGCGGACTGGAGAATACCGCGTCGATCTTCTCGTTCGCCAGCCATTGAGATAAAGCTTTCGCCTGCTGGATTCCGTTTTCGTTCAGCGCCAGGTCCTTTCGTCCTCTGAATACTCCCTGCTTATTCCATTCTGTTTCACCGTGTCTGACGAGTATGAATTTTGTGTTCATTTTACGCTCCTGATATTTACGTTCTTTCAATCCCAAAAATGTGAAAATAAATGTAGTATTTTTAAATATTTTGTCCAGTTATTTAATAGAAATAAAACGAATGGATGAATGGATGAGGGGAAGGGAAATAATCAATAATCAATTTACAATAATCAATAAAAAAATGGCACCCCCCAGAATTGAACTGGGGACACAAGGATTTTCAGTCCTCTGCTCTACCGTCTGAGCT
>JAFGQG010000019.1 GCA_016935765.1 bacterium | reverse complement strand
GGTTCAGACGGTGAGATGGAACCGCGGCAAAAATTATCAACTGTAGGCTATGCCTTCAGGTCGATTTACGCTGATTCCGCTGGATATGTTACGGGAGGCGTAGGTGAAGGCTGGTCTCTTGCCGGGAACACGGGGACCTCCCCGGGGGTAGATTTCGTTGGTACAACTGATGGCAACGCTTTGGATTTCAGAACGGATGATATTCTGAGAATGAGAATTACCACAAAAGGTCAATTAGAACTTTATAATGCAACTTCGACAACTCCAACCTCCACGGACATGATACTCATAGGTCAGGAAGCGGGAGAGAACCAGACTTATGGAACAGGAACAGTTTTTATCGGTCATCAAGCCGGAACGAGTAGTGAAAATGCTGCTTTCACGGTGGGGATAGGTTATCAGGCTTTGCACTACAATACAACTGGTGACAACAACACGGCTATAGGATATCAGGCTATGCATGGGAATGACGGCAGCAGTTCAGGTCTTCATAATACTGCAGTCGGATTCAGGGCTCTGTATAGTAACCCGAACAAGATGCACAATACCGCGGTGGGAAGTGGGGCGATGTTTGGAAACGAGGATGGAGAAAATAACGTAGCTGTGGGCTTCAACGCTTTAATGAATAATTGCGGTGATTACAATACCGCGGTTGGATGGGAGGCTCTGGATGCGACAACCTCTTCTGCAACTTTTAATACAGGGATAGGGAAAAGCGCTTTGGGCGGAACCACGAGTGGCACCTATAATACTGCGTTGGGCGCGAATGCCCTGTTATATAATGTCTCAGGTACATATAATACTGCTGTCGGGAATATGACTGGTCCTGTTAGTGGGGCAACGAATTTGACAAATACAACCTGTATCGGAAATGGCGCGGTGACTGATGTTAGTGATCAAGTCCGGTTAGGGAATAGCTCGATTTCAACATTTTATTGCCAGGGGGCTTATGCCGCCACAACTGCCTCAGCGCCTAATATGTATGTTGCCGCTGATGGTCAGATAATGCGTTCAACTGCCTCAGGTGGAAGTGTGGGATGGTCACTTACGGGAAATGCGGGTACTGTCGATGGTACAAATTTCATTGGAACTACCGATGATGTTCCCTTCACTATAAGGGTAAATAATCAGAGAGCTGGTCGCATTTCAACAAGTAATTCCACTTATGGTTATTTAGCAGGTAATTCGCTTTCAACCGGAGCTACAAATACTCTAATCGGCACTGAGAATGGTTACTATATGTCATCAGGTGAAGAGAATACTTTTGTCGGGCGAAGATCTGGATATTTCATGCAGTCGGGTAACTCAAATACTGCTGTCGGTTATAATGCCCTTTATTGCTATGGAGCAGCAGGTGGTGGACCCTTTCCAGGGGGGAGTGGCAATGTAGCAGTAGGAAAGTGGGCGATGTTCAACCCGACGATAGGAGATTATAATGTTGCGGTAGGATATAGTACGTACAGCCTTCCCCACACAGGCTCGAGGAATGTTTTTCTTGGTTACTATTCGGATATCGTAACCTCAACCGATCCGAGTGACGCGGTAGCAATTGGGTCTCGTTCGGAGGCAGGAGGTGATAATGCAACAGCGCTGGGAGCATGGGCTTCAGCTCCTGATGATAATACGTTGATACTTGGGAGTATTGCAGGAGTTAATGGCGCAACTGCATCGATAAAGGTTGGAATCGGGACAATTTCGCCAAATGCTGCTCTTCATGTTATTACTCCTAATCTATCTGCTGACAAGGCGAGTATTATTATAAGTCCAGTCGGAAACAACGGAAGTAGTTCATCGGAGTTTTCGCTAATCGATTTCTGGTCAACCTTTGATGGCTTTTCAGGGGACCAAGGTCCTAGGAGAACTGCCTCAATCAAAGCTCATTTTGTTGGGGGTACGTGGGATAATGAAGCATTGTCAATATGTGTTGGGGGGGCTACTGACGCTGCTAATGAACCCGCTGAACGATTGAGAATTACTGCCACTGGTAATAACCAAACAGCAGGAGGAAGCTGGTCTTCAATTTCTGATCGCAGGGTTAAAACAGAAGTCTTCAAGTTGAATTATGGATTGAAAGAAGTCATGCAAATTGAGTCCATGAGATACAATTTTCACGATCCAAGGGGTTTTGAGTATATACCTGAGAAGATATCCGGTGAAGGGAATCCTGACATAGGTTTTATTGCGCAGGACCTCTATAAAATAGCACCTGAAGTTGTATTTAAACCCGATGATGAAGAAAAACAGTTGTGGGGAATAAAGTACGAAAAATTGACTCCGATCCTGGTTAGGGCAATTCAGGAACAGCAAGCTCAGATGGAGAGTCAAAGGAAGAAATTCGAAGCTAGAATTGAAGCGTTGGAAAAAAGGATTTCAGAACTCGAGAGTTCATAAATGGTTGTATAGAATTATTGGTTTTTGTTCGTGAATTCGCGGCTCAAAACTTCGCCTGTAAATACCCATTCAAAGTGACTTCTCCCAGATTATCCCTAAAAACTTGTTGACATTAAGACCTTGAAAAGTATAATATGAATAATCGTACAAACGAAAGTTACGTATAACAGCGATATTTAGTAAATAAAACTAATTTGGGCATTTTTAAATACGAAAAGTAATAAATTTGATACGGAGGTAATAAAAAATGGAAACGCTGAAAGAAAAATCGATTGAAGCGATATCAAAACTTCCTAATAATGCGAATATTGATGATATTATGTATCGGTTATATGTTATAGACAAGATAAGAAAAGGTGAAAAAGCTGTAAAAGAAGGAAAAACAATATCGACTGAAGAGTTAAGAAAAGAGATTGAATCATGGTAAGTTGGTCTACTCCAGCCAAAAAGGACTTGAGAAATATTTATGATTACATAGCAGATGATTCCAGGTTTTATGCTAAAAAAGTTATTGATGAGTTAGTGGAAAAATCCGAACAGATTTCCATGTTCCCTAGAAAAGGAAGAATTGTTCCAGAAATTAATGATCTAAAAATTAGGGAAATTATCATATATTCATATCGGTTAGTGTACAAAATCTCAAATCAAAATGATATTCAAGTACTTGCTTTAATTCACTGCAAACAAGATTTTACACCAGGTAGTCTTGAAAATCAAAAATGATAGAATTCAAACTGGGGGGAAATTGATTGTATCAAATTGTATATTCGTAAATTCGCGGCTCAAAACTTCGCCTGTAAATACCCATTCAAAGTGACTTCTCCCAGATTATCCCTGTGAAATTCTGCGGTATTGTCGTCAGAGATCGGCGCGTAAATCCCCAGTGATACCGTTACTCCGTTGAATATCTGGTTCATGTAATACGCGGATAACAGTATGCTGCTGTCGTTCAGATTCATGAGTCCGTTAATGCCGATTGTCTTTCCCAGAGATTCGAAGTAGAATGCGTTCACGTAAACGTAATGGGTATCCTGGAGCGCTGTGAAATCCTCCCCTGCGAAGGATAAACTGCTCTCGTTGTACAAATACTCCACCATGAACATGTACTTGTCAATAGAGTAATCGAGACCTGTAGCGCTCTTGAAGCGGAGTTCATCGTAATCCTCGTATTCGATCACGGTTTCGTGGGAGAGCGCTACAAATATATCGCCCTTGAAACCTATACCGGCGGTTTTGGTATTTGTGTTACCGTCGTAGTGCCCGAGAACACTGAAGTCGAAGCTCCCTACGTTGGAAGTAAAATTCAAGTAGTGGGAAGAATGCTCCATCTGGAATTCCGGGATCGCCACGTACTGCGCGGAGGAGAGCATGCCTATGTAACGTTTAATTGAAAGACCGTCTATCCCGTTGAATACTAGTGCGTTCTGCAGAAATTGCGGTCCCAGGAAGATATTGATAGGCTGGAAGAAATTAGTGTATTGATACTCGGGAAGGAAACGCCCCAGTTTAAATTCGAATTTACCCATAGAGGTCTGAACGTTCAATCTTTGCATATCAAAGTTAGCAGAATTATCGCTTCCCGGCATGTTGGTTACTGAAAAGGATAAATTGCACTTTAATTCATAGTCGCCATCATAAGGTTTTCGCAGTTTGAGGTACAGCAAATTCTGGTCTATATAATGCCAGTTATCGTAGAATTTATTCACCATCAGGTTCTGATAGTAAGTCCCATAGAGTTCGATTTCAGCGGAGGTGACAGCATATAGAATTAATAAAAGTAAAATAATGAATATAAATTTGTTTCTCACTTTTATCTCCTCAGATTCTGCCTCGAAAACACGTTTGGTGGCAGCTGTATATCCAGTTCCAGCTGGGTCATTTCGAACAGGGTATAAGAACCCTTTTTCAACTCGTCTATCATCTTCATTTTCGTGGGATAATGCCTGCCCTTGATCAATTGGGTTTCGAGAACGACAGCAGTTTTCATGAGTCTTCCTGATAGCGCGAAGTAATTGTATTTGTAAGGGACGTAATTATCCTTTCCCACCCATATTTTCTGGTGTTTATAAGGCGCTTCCCGGTCCTTCGCTTCCAGGTCTAGAACATAGCACGAGTTGCCATCGATTGTATCTTCTCCCACCAGTTCCACGTCGTATAATTCGATGAGTTTGTCGTTAGACATGAGGTCCTCGAAGTTGAAATCCGACCCCATTACACTGCGTTTGAGAAGGTGTCCGGAGATCTTCACCACATCGTTTTCCTCAGCGATCCACATCTCGTCCTCGAGTTTTAAGTATTTTACACCGTAGTCCTCAGGATTTGTAAATTGCACGAACGATTTGTCTTCGCCTTCGCCCCACCCCTTAAAGGTTTTTTCGAAGACCCGGTCCCCCTTGTGGATCTCGAACCTGCCTTCATATTTTGACGAAGTTGTATATACGTTTTCATCGACTTTCCTCAGTATCTCCTCGCCGGTTAATGCAAAGAGATTCGTGAGTAAACAAATAAGCATGAATGTTGTTAGTAATGTCTTTTTATTCATTTTATTTCACTCCTATTGTGTTTTTTTTCTCAGTGGCTTTGTGGTTAGGGTTTTTAATTATTACTTCTCAAATCTTCATTCGTTAATCCCCGATAAAGCGGGACAGGCGATATTCTGCAATCAGTTTTTTCCTCTATTTCTTTATATCTTTACTAAACTGATCTTAGTGCCTTGATCGGGTCTATTTTAGCTGCCTTCAATGCTGGTAATATTGCGAAGAGGATAGTGACCAATGCTCCGAAGACGAACGCGAAAATCACAATCCCCACGCTGGGATTCAAATAAATAGTATCTGACATATTGAATTGCGATGCCACTTCTCCGCCGCCTAATTTATAAGTGTTTATCCCGAATTGTGAGAATATGTATGCAATTATCGCACCAATCGCCGCTCCGAGAAAACTGCCTATCAAGCTGAGAGTTCCAGCTTCCACTATGAATAGCCCGAGTACTTCTTTTCGTGTCATTCCCAGAGCGGTTAGAGCGCCGATCTCTCGCTCCCGTTCGTAAACCGATATCATTATGGTGTTGATTATCACGAACGCTGCCAGCACCAGAAAGAATAAATACATCACGTTATAAATGCTGGTAGCAATTCTCACCAGGTTATAGTAATTTCCCTGTTTTTTCCAGGAGCGCGCTATGTATTGTTCCGGAAGCTTTTCGTTTATTTTCTTTGCTGCGATACCATCATCTTCTATGTTGTGAAGCATCACAAAAATCTCGGTAACTCCACCATCCATCTGAGTTAGTTTCTGGGCTGCATCGATCGTAACGAAAAAAGCTTTCTTATCCAGGGTGGTCATTCCATAAGAAAAGATTCCGCCTATCTCGAATGATTCGAGGGAAATTGAATTGTAAACCGTTCTCCCAAGAAGGGTTATTCTATCTCCGACCTTCAGATCGAATTCCTCCGCGAATTTATAACCCACCAGTATCTTATCGTTATCATTGCCAAGGTATTCCCCCTTAATTATGCCTTCATGGAGGGTATTGAATCTCCTTTCCTTCTCAGGGTCGATACCGAACACTAAAGCGTTGTAATTCTTGTCGCCGATGTTCAGGATAACCGGGGTTTTTATCCTGGGAGTAAGATAATCGACCTCTTTGATTTTTTCGAAGCGCTCTATATATGTTTTGGCGCTATCTACATAGTATTCCAGGGGCATCAACTTTTCTTTTTCGATGTATTTCCGGTTAGAGATCTTTACATGCCCGGTTTCAAACATGATCACATTTTTTATCATATTGTCGAACATACCTGATATTAGTGACTTGAATAATACTATAAGCATTGTAGCGAAGAAGATAGCGGATATAGTGAGTACGGTTCTTCGTCTATTTCGAAATATATTTTTAAAGCCGAGTTTAATAATGAATTTCATCCAAATTTCTCCACGTGTTTTAAGGTTTCAGAGATACTCATTTTCAGAGCCCGTTTTGCGGGGAAGATACTTATAATAGCGGCAGAAACCATGGAAAAGATAAGTCCGATAATCATGATCCCCGGATTCCATTCAGCGCGGAAGACTGCGGAGGTTCGGTATCCATAGCTCATATCCTGGAAGAATGTTGAGAAATCCCAGCCGTATTGGATCAGGTACCAGTTCAAGCCAGCGCCTATAATGATGCCGAGCAATCCGCCAAGGATACCGATACCCGCGGCTTCGAAGATAAACGACGACATGACTTCCTTCCTGCCCATGCCCATAGCGCGCATCATACCGATCTCGCCCGTTCTTTCATAAACTGCCATGAGCATCGTATTTGCAATACCAACAGTCACGATAATGAATATAATGAATAGTATCAATACAGTGCCGCCCTTGTCTCCCTGACTCACCGCGAGATAACTCTGCGAGAGGTCCTTCCAGGTCTTGACCTCCACATCATTCAATCCCATAGAATGAAATTTGTTTTCCAGAGAATCCGCGAAACCCGCCAGTTTGTTATCATTGATGTCACCCTTGATGCTTATCAGGTTAACTTCCCCCTCCATCTCCAGGAAAACATCCGCAGCGTCTAAAGGAATATAGAAGTTGTTCATGTTGACTTCGGGATTCGGTGTCTCGAAGATCCCGACCACTTGAAACGCGTCAGCGTTGTGCAGATCATATTTAGTGTCAGCTTCAATTATTGCGTAATCACCGATGTCGATTTCCAGGAGTTTTGAGGTATATTCGCTGATGATGACCTGGTTGCCCTGCTCAATAAACCTGCCCTTGAATACTGAACCTTTTAATTTGTAGACTTCAGTGTGTGATTGGGGATCGATAGCAAACCCGATGTATGGGTACGATTCTCCGGAAATCTCGTTTATCAAGTTGCCGCTGAATTCAACTTCAGGAGTATGGGTTAATCCCATATCATCGAGTACTCGCTCAATTTTGTCTTTTCCAACAACAGTTTCATCAAGAGGGAGGTATTCTTCGTCCTCGAAAAATTTGCTATTTCCTATCTTCAGATAAGCCATTTCATAATTTTTAATATTTCGTTCAGACATGTTATTCGCCCACCGGAGCATTCCCTCTGTTGGTATGAACAAACCTATTCCCAGCGCTATGGAGAGGGCGGTAATAATTGTCCGCTTATAGTACCGGAAGAGGTTTTTTAACGCTAATGTAAGCACAAATTTCATTCTGCCAGTTTCCCGTCGTGAAGTTTAATTCTTCTTTTCGCAAAATCCATAACCAGAGGGTCGTGAGTTGCAAAGAGAAAAGTAGTCTGTTGTTCCTTGTTCAGTTTTTCCATCAGCTCCATTATCTCAGTACCTGTTTTTGAATCCAGGTTGGCTGTTGGTTCGTCAGCAAGAACTAATTTTGGTTCCTTTATCAAAGCTCGTGCAATAGCGACTCTCTGCTGTTGACCACCAGATAGCGCAGATGGTTTTTTCTCCTCCATACCTTCCAAACCAACAGTAGCTAACAACTCATAGACTTTATCCTTGATCTTCTCGCCGTCTTTTTTCAAAAGATACAGGGGGAACGCGACGTTCTCATGAGCGGATAAAACCGGTATGAGATTGAAAGTTTGAAATATGAAGCTTATCTGCTCGCGTCTGAAGTAAGTTAGCTCTTTCCTGGTTTTCGAGGTCAGTTTCTCGCCCTCGAAGTAGATTTCGCCCTCTGTAGGTGTATCGATTACCCCAATGAGGTTGAATAGTGTGGTTTTTCCACTTCCCGAGGGTCCGGTTATGGTAGTAAATTCACCCTTGTCTATAATAAGGTCAATGCCGCGTAGAGCCTGGGTTTTCGTTTCACCGGAAATGTAAGTTTTTTTCAAACCCTTTGTTTCAATGAATGCCATGATTATTCCTTTCGGTCATATAATATACTTGTTTTCATAATTTCCGTTGGTCATGCTATGTTTTATTCTTTCAATTTTCATTTTCTTTTCTTGTTTTTTTGAACTGTTTTTCCGGTTTTCTTTATCACCGGGTTCACATTACCCTCTGCTTCCTTTCCGGAGCTTTGTTTGTGGTATTGTATATGGGTTTGGGTAAACGCAGTTATAAATTTCTTATCCAACTCTTCTACGGGAACGCTAAAGAATTCAGCCCATTTATCGCGATATATTATGTAAATGATAAAGGGTACGGAACCTGTAAAAAACTGAGTAATTATCATCTGGAGTTTATCCTGTCCAAACTTAAATCCTAAATTCCTGGCTTTATTAATAATCCGGTTTTGATCGGTTTCGTTCATGAAATTCATCATTCGCCTGAGAAATGGGGTTTTTTCTGGTTTTAGGGATTCCATAAGGGCGATCCTTAGAACCTCCTCGTCGTTCTTGAAATATTCCAACATTTCATTCAGGAGTTCTGTAGTACTCGTATTTGATTCCAGTAAGTTTATATCCTGAAACTTGCTTAAAACCTTTTCTTTAAAACCGACTGACAGGGTCACGAAATTATCGATTAACTGTTCCATTATGTCGGACTTGTTTTTAAAGTAGTAGTAAAGTAATGCTTTATTCACTCCAGCTTCGTGAGCTATTTCGTCAACAGTAGTAGCATCGAAACCTTTTGCTGAAAATAGTTTCTCCGCTGCTTTTAGAATTATATCCCTTTTGGTCTGCTTTTTGTTCATGCTTTATTCAGAATTTTTCTGGTTTAACATTCCTATCCGAATTTCCCTATTTTTGATAGAATTTCGGCGATACCCATCTTAAGAGCTTTACGTGCGGGGATGATACTCACGATGATGGAGCTGACTATAGCGAAAATCCATCCGATGATCATCATACCAGGGTTCCATTGTGCGTGAATTATCGCGGAGGTGCGGTATCCATAACTCATACCGCCGATCATGGATGTATAATCCAAGCCATGGACGACGAGGTACCACAAGAATGCTGAACCTATTGCTATTCCAAGTAATCCTCCTATAAAGCCTACTCCGGCAGATTCGAACATGAAGCAGTACATGATTTCCCGTTTCGTCATACCCATAGCGCGCATCATTCCAATCTCGCCAGTGCGCTCGAAAACAGCCATCATCATGGTGTTGGCAACCCCAATGGTTACGATGATGAATATGAGGAACAGCATTACTCCGTTACCGCCGCGTTTACCCTCTTTGATTGCGATAAAAGTCTGAGCCATATCCTCCCATGTCTGCACAACTAAGTGACTGAATCCTGCTGCTCTAAGCTCCCGCTCCAACGAATCAGCATACGGGCTTAGCTTCTCATCGGTCACATCAACCTTGATCGCTATAAGATTGATTTCATTTTCCATTTCGAGAAAATCGTTCGTGGTCTCGATCGGTATGTAAAAAATGTTCATGTTCACTTCGGGATTGGGAGTTTCATAAATCCCGATAACCTTAAACGCGTCAGCATTATGAAGGTCGTATTTAGTGTCTGCTTCGATAATAAGATAATCATCAATTTCAGCGGTCAGCAGTTCAGACGTGTATTTACTGATCAGGATCTGGTTACCTTCAGTGATAAAACCGCCCTGGTAGACAGCTTCCCTGGTTTTATATATGTTGGGATGCGATGCGGGATCTATTCCATATCCTACGAAGGGGTACGATTCCCCTGAGAAATCGTTGATTAGGTTCGCCGCAAACTTGACTTCCGGAGTGTAATCCATGTTTTGCGTTTTGAGAAAATTTTCAACTTCTTCCCGCTCATTTATGGTTTTATCGAGCGGCAGGTATTCCTCCTCTTCAAAAAAGCTTTCGTCGCCGATTTTCAGGTAGGAGGTTTCATAATTTTTGAGATTGCGTTCCGACATATCTTCCGCCCAACTCAGCATGCCGTCTGCCCAGATGAATATAGCAATACCGAGTGCGATAGAGAAGCTGGTTATCAGTGTTCTCTTATAGTATCGGAAGAGGTTTTTTATTGATAAACGCAGTATAAATTTCATTTTAACTGACCGGTTAGTTAAATATTTGACTCAAATATACTCAGGGGAGAAAAGTAAGTCAAGAGAAAAAGAAAAAAAATGTTGCGCTTTTTTCTTATTATTTCTAATTCTTATATATAATAAAAAAACTATAATACCTCGATGATTCGAGTGAGGTTATTTAACATGAAACGTATTGGGGATAAACATGGATAACAACAATAAAAATGATAAGACTACTTTAACCCAGGTTTTAGGTCCAGTCGAAGACCTGGAAAGTTATGTCAAAGCGGATTGGTGGCGCCATATTTTTAACGCTAACTATCTTAGAACTGACGGTGATGTGGTCGAAGATGAAGAAATTACCAGGATGGAAGTCGATGTTATTATTTCCGCACTTGGTCTATCAAAAGATATGCAGATCCTTGATCTTTGCTGTGGCCAGGGACGCCATACACTGGAGCTTGCAAGCCGCGGCTATACTAATGTGTTTGGACTCGACCGTTCACATTACCTGATAAACCGTGCCAGGAAACTAAGCAAGCAGTTGGGATTGAATGTACAATTCAGGGAAGGTGACGCCAGAAAGTTCCGATTCAATAACGACACTTTTGACGCTATAATCATTGCCGGTAACAGTTTCGGTTATTTCGAATCCTCCAAGGATGACAGGAGGGTTATTGAGGAGGTCAAACGCGCGCTAAAACCCGGGGGTAAACTGCTGATTGATATTACAAATGGTAAATATATGCGAAACCACTTCGAACCGAGAAGCTGGGAATGGATAGACAAGAATTATTTCGTATGCCGTGAGCGCTCCCTTTCTAAAAGTGGAGATCAATTGGTGTCCAGGGAAGTGATTACGCACGTTGTCAAAGGAGTTATCGCGGATCAATTTTATGCCGAAAGGCTTTATTCTTTTGATGATATCAACGGCATTCTTTCTGAAGCAGGGTTTACGAACATCAGAATGCACCAGAATATTTCAACTGAATCTAAAAGGAATCTTGATCTCGGAATGATGGCAAAGCGGTTAGTAATTACCGCTGTAATCGATAAACACTGGACCCCAGTCAAGGATACTACCAAAACAAAAGATACTATCGTGGTCCTTCTTGGTGATCCCAATAAGCTGGACATAATCAAGCCGAATTCTGAGTTTGATGAAGATGATTATTATACGGTAAATGAACTTAAAAAAGCGTTATCTCAGTTAAAACAATATGAATTCATTTATTTAAACAACCATGACACTTTAATAGAAGATTTAACGGAGGTCAAACCCGGGTGCAGCTTCGTTCTGAACCTTTGCGATGAAGGTTTCAATAATGAAGCGACCAAAGAGCTGCACGTCACTGCTCTCCTGGAAGTCCTTGGTATTCCCTATTCAGGCGGCACACCGCAGTGCCTCTCATATTGTTACGATAAATCATTGGTGCGCGGTTTGGCTGCCGAAATGGATATACCTGTTTCAAATGCATTCATTATCAAACCAGATGATATAAATTTCATCGATTTTCCATTGAATTTTCCTGTTATCGTGAAACCAAATTTTGGAGATTCCAGTTTCGGTATTACCGCCCAGAATGTATGCTATGACAGCCAATCATTTGAGAATGCTATCGTTAAGGTTAGAGATAAGTTCGGTTATAACAACCCGATCCTGGTCGAAGAGTATTTGACCGGAAAAGACATAAGCATAGGCATTATAGGCAATCCCACGATAAGATACAAAGTATTACCGATTATTGAGGAGGATTATTCTGTTTTACCGGAAGGTTTGCCAAGAATATGTGGTTACGAGGCAAAATGGGATCCGGATTCCCCCTACTGGAACATCAAATCGATACCCGCGAACCTGGAGGAAGATATTGAGAGCTTTTTAATCGCCAGTTGCCTGAAATTGTTTGAACGCCTGCATTGCCGCGACTACGCTAGGTTTGATTGGCGCTTCGATGCGAAGGGTACTCCACGCTTGTTGGAAGTCAATCCTAATCCCGGTTGGTGCTGGGATGGTCACCTTGCAAAAATGGCGAATATCGATGGAATGACTTATAGCGATATGCTGGAATTGATTCTTGAAGCCTGTAAAGACCGTATTGTATTTAAAAGAATACATAATTGATATAATTTAAATTTAATATTT
>JAFGQG010000168.1 GCA_016935765.1 bacterium | reverse complement strand
TATAGACAGGTCAACGTCCTGCCGGTCCGAAGAAACCCTGGCGTAGAGTGCTACTTTCATGGCGTTATCCTCCTATTAAAAACTGATTATAACGGACAGTATTTACAGCGTCCGGGTACGATGCGACGAAGTCTAATTACAGCCAACTCTTCCCGAAGCTTAATACGCAGCCGCCTGATCTCGGCTTTCGTTTTTTCCAGATCAATATATTCCTGGATAACTTTCACTCGGGTCTCCAAATCGGCCAATACATCTTGGGCAATTCCCATATTTTCCGTTGCCACTTCTTTGTCCATAAGCCCCATATGAGAGAAACCGATGCGCGGATTCACCAACCCCTTCTCAACTGGTTCCATGATCAGACTATCCTTAAGAGTATAATCCAAATTCCCATTCAACCATTGTTTCACTTCAGCATCGAGCACTGCAACGATACCAGGGACAATATCATTAAATCCGGAATCGGCCAAAGACTTCAACCTGGGCTCTTTTTTTACAACTTCCGATATGTTCTCTTCAATTTTTTGCTGTTCTTCAATAACTCTTTGTTGCAGGCTCTGCCATTTCGAAAGGTATGCCCATAAGGGGGATCGAGGCAAGTGCTGGCGGAGGGCTGACTCGATGAAATCATCATCAAGAGAATAAACACTATCACCGGTCCCAATTATTTGGGAGTTCAACTTTTCGGCATATTTACGCAGGTCTTCGTAATGTTTTTCCAGGGCGTCCCGTAACACTATTGACCTGGCTTCACGGACTTCACGCTCCTGTTTGGCCAGTTCGATCTGTTTTCGCACAGTACGGACATCGTAGTGATCTTTCTCTGCAATTTGAGGGGGAGATTCCCCTTCGTCTTCATGGCGTTTTAGCCAATTCCGTCGGATTTCCGGTCTGATGGGCGGTTTCTTGATCCTTTTTGCCATATGATCTCCTTTCACCTATAATTTTGCATTTGTAGCCTCATGCTAACATATATGATATGTGTTGTCAAGTGTATTAATATATAATAAAATTGCATTATTCATGTATATTTATTGTTGTATTAACACCTAATCTGTGTTTATAATATGCTTATGCAGTCAAGGCAAATTTCTGATGGTGTCGATACCTACACAAAGTCAGATATCAAAATAAACAACTTTGATACCGGGCTAAAAATTCTTGCGAAGATAATTGCCCGCAACATGATTTCAAAACGCTCAATTTATATAAAAGAAAAAAGTGTTAATCCAAATGATACGTCAAAATCGGAAAACGATCCATGAAAACTTACCTGGAACCGGCGGAGATAATGCTTCTGGAACAAACATGCACAAATTTCCGTGACAGACTCTTGATCCGTCTGCTATTTCGCCTGGGATGCCGCATTACGGAAGCTCTCTCTGCCATAGTTGAAGATGTGGATTTCTCCCAACGCACGATTACGATAATCCATCTGAAACACAGAATTAAATTACTTTGTCCTGAGTGTAGTGCGAAACTTGGTACTTCTCATATTTATTGCTCGAAATGCGGCAAGCGAATAGAAAATACAAATGCTCAGCAATTTGAAAACCGAAGACGACGTGTCCTCCCTATTGATCAAGGTACTTTAAACATTCTAAGAGAATACATAGACTGTGGCGGACCTATAGTCAAGAATGGAAAGCAGCTTCTCTTCGGCATCAATCGTCATAGAGCCTGGCAAATAGTTAAACAATGCGCCGAAAAAGCGGGATTACCGAAGCTTATGAACCCAGAAACTGGTAAGGTCCACAATATCAGCCCTCATAAGCTCCGAGACGCTTTTGCCGTTAATGCGGTAAAACACGATGATTCCGGAGATGGTCTCCGTCTCCTTCAGGAGCATCTTGGTCACCAGAGCTTCAACACGACGGCCAAATATCGAAAAGTGGCTGGCGAGGAGCACAAGGCCTGGTATGACAGGCTCTGGCGACAGAGAGATGAGAATCCTGAGGTATAAATAAAAAACAAAGTGGTTTTTCCACGGGTGATTTCGTGAAAGATGAAGTAAAACTTGAATTAAAATTAATTTCTCGAATTCCACCTTCAGTCCGTAAATCCGGCAGGCCGAGAGCGATCCCGATTGTATTCCGGCCTGTCATTGTCGATTTATTCGATAAATCATACGGCTACCGGGCTATTGCGAGAATAGTTCGGACTGATTATGGCGTCAATCCGGATTTTAGTACCACCAAAAGGACACTTCAACGTCTGGGAATCCCACCTTATCAGATTTTCCCATTAAAATAGTCGCTCGACTGACTATAGTAATTACTAATAATAACTGTAAAGGAGGAAAATTGGTGAGATTACCAGGATTTTTACCTCAGGGAATCATCGATATCCCCAATCAGACCTTAGCAAATAACTTCATTCGAACACAGGCATCACTTCCTATAAGCATGATTTAAAAACACCCTTCGCCTTAATACATGAAATAGGTCTGGGAAATTAAGGGGGTTTGTTTCAATTATGATGAAACGTATAATGAAATTGAGAGCTCTTTCAAGCGCGGTTATCCGAATACTGTTTTCTAAAAAAAGATATTCTACCGGCCGGGAAAACAATCCGGAGCGTTACTATCGAAATTATTTTGTCGAAAAAAAACTATGCTCGGCCATAGATTTCGTCGCAGAAGTAGAATGCATCCACAAAATCGATGCCGTGGACTTGCTGTTACGTTTGGGTTTCCGGAAATGGATAGCCGATAAAGCATACCATGAATGGATTAGGACAATTCTTGCCAGGGCGAGGAATCATCCGATCACGAGGTCCCGATATATAGTAAAACTCATAGCATTTGCGAAGAAACATGGTATGGACGCCAGAAAATTTTTCTAATAGCAATCTAACTTGTTGGTAGATTGGAAGTAAGATACTTATAATTTTACTCGTTTGAGCTTCAGACATTCTGTTACCAAACTGTTTTTTAATAATCTCCTGTTCACCACCTGTATGTATTTATCCTCTGGCTCATTAAAAACTCGCGAAAAAATACATTTCGCGAGTTTCCATTTTTAATCCATAACGTCATGACGCATCAGTTTTGCGTCGATGAACCACAAGGCTTCGATTCCAGTATGCCTCCTGTTGTCGAAGCAACGTCGGACATAGGCGTTATCAGGTTTCATGGTAGAAGATAAAGTATCGAAGCAATTTAGCCGAGCGGTTACAAAACTTAAAATTACCTTAACCTTGAAATTAAGGATAAAGCAACGCAGCGTGTACCACGGATAAAAGAACTCAATAACCAACCATCGCATCTCCACATAATATTTAACAAGTGTTATGATGGCAAGCCATGGTTAATGTCCGGTAGATGGGCTTGATTTACAATTAACCTTGTTGAGACCATTTTCAATAGGTCAGCTAACGATCTTAGAATCAGGGTTCACTGAATTATCCCCAAAATATCTATTCCCGTTCTTTGAAAATAGTGTGTAAATAAAGCCATTTAAGGAGGGAACCCAGAATCGTTTTAATTAAAAATGACATGTATAAAGGAATTCCAGTCTCATTAAACGAATGATGCATTATGGTAAGAAAATACTAATACATCGGTAAAACAACGAGGAATTGCGTCTTAAATATCTA
>JAFGQG010000167.1 GCA_016935765.1 bacterium | reverse complement strand
CTAAAGCGCTGCGGCTGCAATGACTTCCCTATTTCTTAATTTTCTATTTTCCGATCATTTGCAAGCGCAGGCTAAAGCGCTGCGGCTACAATGATTTCCAATTTTCTGTTTTCTGTCCTCTATTTACACATCAAGGTTTTTCACGCCCAGGGCATTTTCCTTGATGAAGCGCCTTCGGGGTTCTATCTCGCTGCCCATAAGTATAGTAAATGTCTGATCAGCTTCCACTGCATCCTCGAGCATCACTTTTACCAGTCTTCGGTTTTCGGGATTCATGGTCGTATCCCAGAGCTGGTCCGGGTTCATCTCTCCAAGACCTTTGTACCGTTGAATGCTTAGCCCTTTACGGCTCTCATCTTTGATCAGCTTCTGGAAAGAAATATAATCAGGGACTTTAGCCTCAACTCCATCTATTTCAGCCTTAATTGGAAGATCAGTATATGATTTCAGCGTATTCGCATACTTGACGAATTCTCCGAAATCCGGGGAATCAAATAAGTCCTGCGAAAATTCAATGGTACCTTTCTCCTCCTTCCTGGTATAATCCACAACTACTGTCCAGCAAAGATGTTCTTCGTCATACTTGGTTTTGAATTTAAAGTCGAAACCCTCATTTTGAGCATCCGCCTTTATCTTATTCCAAACATCTATCAATCCCACCTGGTCTTCAAGAGAAACATTGGCGATTCCATTTTTCACTACGGCTATTTCAAGTATTCTGGGATGGAATCGTTTGTGTTCAAAATGAGTTAATATTTTGTGATAGTTATTGATCTTTTTCAGGAACCTGAAAAGAGATCTTCCCTTAAGCTCTTCCGCGTTGCCATTGGTTTTCACCGTTATCTTTTCGATTGCTTCCCGCAACAGGAAATTTTCCAGTTCCTCTTCATCCTTAAGATAAGTATCCTTTCTACGCCTGGTTATCTTGAACAGGGGAGGTTGTGCGATATAAAGATGACCGTGAGTGATTATAGGTTTCATCTGCCTGAAGAAAAACGTCAATAGCAACGTTCTGATATGAGCTCCGTCAACATCGGCGTCGGTCATAATTATTATTTTGTTGTATCTGAGTTTGCTGATATCGAACTCATCATGTCCGATACCGCATCCGAAAGCCGTGATGATCGTTCGGATTTCCTTGTTGGAGAGCATTTTAGTGAACCGCGCCTTTTCGATGTTCAGGATCTTGCCCCTCATTGGTAGGATTGCCTGGAATTTCTTATCCCTTCCTTGCTTAGCGCTGCCACCCGCTGATTCACCCTCAACGAGGAACAGTTCTGCTCTCTCAGTACCGGCTTCCTGGCAATCGGCAAGCTTCCCCGGGAGGTCAGCGGAATCCAACGCGCTCTTCCTTCTTGCTAATTCCCGGGCTTTCCTCGCTGCAACCCGGGCTTTAGTAGCTTGCATAACTTTATCCAAAATAGCCTTCGCAACAGAAGGGTTCTCCTCCAGATATTCAGAAAAATTCTGGATCATTTGCGAAGTCACCGTGCCCTTCAATTCACTGTTGCCAAGCTTGGTCTTGGTTTGACCCTCGAATTGAGGTTCCGGCAACTTGACGCTTATCAAAGCAACGATACCCTCACGCGCATCAGGTCCGCTTATGCTGTCTAAACTGTTGTCTTTTATTATCCCGTGAGCGACCGCGTAACTATTCACAACCCTGGTCAGCGCCGCCTTGAAACCAACTAAGTGTGTACCGCCCTCGATGGTGTTGATATTGTTTGCATAGGAATAGACAGTCTCTGAGTAACCTGTATTATACTGTATGGCAATCTCTACTATTATTTCCCCCTCCTCTGAAAAAAAATAGAAAGGCTTAGAATTGATTACTGTCCTATTCGCGTTCAAGTATTTTACGAAAGATACAATGCCGCCCTTATACTGGAATTTGTGAGATTTCTCCGTTCTCTCATCTTTGATCAGGATGGTTAAGCCCTTATTCAAAAACGCTAGCTCTCTAAGCCTCGTGGAAAGAGTGTCAAAATTGAAATCCACCTGCTCAAAGATCAATGGGTCCGGTCGAAATGTGATCTTCGTGCCTCTTCTCTTGGTATTACCTTTCTGTTCTAGCTTGGTTTCGGGCTTGCCCCTTCTATAATGTTGAACATATACCTTTTGTTCTCTCCATATCTCAAGACGAAGATATTCTGAAAGCGCATTCACCACAGAAACTCCCACGCCATGCAGTCCGCCTGATACCTTGTATGCTTTCTTGTCAAATTTGCCTCCTGCATGGAGTTTGGTCATTACAACTTCAGCAGCGGGAATTTTCTGCTCTTTGTGCATCTCTACAGGTATGCCGCGACCATCATCTATCACCGTAACGCTATTATCCCTGTGGATCGTGACCTCGATCTTGTCACAAAATCCAGCTAAAGCCTCATCAATCGAATTATCAACCACTTCATACACAAGGTGGTGCAGTCCGCGCGGTCCTGTTGAACCAATGTACATTGCAGGTCTTTTCTGAACCGCTGCCAGACCCTCCAACACCTTTATCTTATCAGCATTGTAATCGCTGTCTTCCTTCATATTTCCCGCTATCATAATATCGTCTCCTTTAAAAAAATTTAATGTCAGTTATTAGTGTATTATTCAAAAAATTCCTTATTTTTTCCAGTATTATTGGTTTCATGTAGTGAAGTTCCTGTTTCCAGATATTTGAATTGACTTTAACGAAAACTACTCCATTTTCAACTTTCAAAGCCTGGGTTCTCTTTGCGATTTCCTTTCCTACTATTTCATCCCAGTAAACGCACGCTTGATTTTCGGATAATGTTGTATTCCAACCCTTGCCCTTCATCGCTTTCGTTAATATATCCCCAATCTTTTCGGGGTACTTATATTTTTCATCCTTATATCTCATTGCATTCTTTCCACGACGCCCGACGGGTGGATTTTATAAGTAAACCCATCGGTATTTTGTGTAAAACTCAATGGCTTTGGGCTGGAAATAAATGTTTGACCTATCTGGGGAGCCAACTCAAATAATCTCCTGGACCGGATTTCATCAAGGTCAGTGAAGCAGTCATCCAGAAGAAGTATAGGTTTGCAATTATAAAAGTCCTCAAGAAGTTGGGCGCTTGCGAGTAATATGGAAATACTGGCGGCTCTTGATTGCCCCCAGGAGCCAAAACGTCTCATCGACCTGCTATCCAAAGTAATGGTCAGATCATCCCTGTGAGGACCATAAAAAGTGTTCGAATACCTCAACTCTCTGCTATACTTTTCATTGAGTTTTTTATGGTAATCCTCTTCTATTGCTTCTACGCTGCTGTACTCAAAAGATGGCGAATACTCAATGTCAAGTTTCTCTGGTTCGTTCGACAAAAAACTAAAAAACTCCTTACATTGTTTTTCCACCTTATCTAAAAATGCTTTCCTTTTTCTAATGATGTATGCTCCATTTTGGACGAGAATATCATTCCATGATTCGAGCAGCACCTTTCCTCCAACTACACCATCACCCTTGAGTTTCTCGAGGATCTTGTTCCTTGCGGTGACTGCTTTGTTGTATTTGTTCAGGCACTGCACGTACTCCGGATCTATCTGCGATATATGCATATCCATTAGCTTTCTGCGGTAAGAAGGGGCTCCTCTCACAAGGTTTATTTCCTCGTGGCCTATCAAGGTTTCAGTGAATAGTCCGAGCAGTTCAGACAAAGATTTCACTGTTTTATTGTTTACTTCGGCTTTCTTGTGCCCGTTGGAAAGGAACTTCACTTTTACCTCTATATTGCGATCTTTTGCGTGTCCAGTGATGGTGGACCAATTTTCATTAAAATTGATAACATCACGGTTTAGGGTTGCCCAGGGAGAACGTCCAAATCCTAATATGTAAATCGACTCCAATAGATTACTTTTGCCCACCCCATTAGAGCCGATAATGATATTTAATCTGTTGTCAAATCTTAGATTTAGCTTTAAATAATTCCTAAAATTTCGCAAGGAGATCTCTCTCAGAATCAAATTATTCCTCCGGTAACCGCAGCGGCATCAATATTGATAGGTATTCTTCATTTTCATCCTGCTCGTGGGGGGATATCTCGGAAGCGGATAAGGGCGATTTCATCATGATCTTAATATCATCCGAGTCTATGTGTTCCAGAACTTCGAGAAGATAATTGCTGTTAAATCCGATTTCAATGTCATCCCCCTCGAAACTGATGTCCAGTTCATCATGTGCCTTTGTTCCTATCTCAAAATCCGATGAAAAAACCTGCAGTTTATTCTGATTTAAGCTGAATTTCGCAAGGTTGGTTAAAGGACTGGCAAATACCTTGACCCTCTTGATCACATCTGCAAGTTTATCTTTGGAAATTATCAATTTCTTGTCGTTGTCGCGTGGGATCACCTGCTCATAATTCGGGAATTTCTCTGCTATTAAATGAGACGCGAGACCATAATCATCGATATTGAACAGGATATTCTTTTCTCCAACCGTTACGGTTAGCTCCTTATCGGGGAACTCTTCAAGCAATCTGTAAAGCTGGTTGGTGGTTTTGCCGGGTAATAACAAGTCCAGAGCAGGTCTCTTCTGCTCTTTTTCAAGGTGCCTGAATAGAGTCAACCTGTGACCGTCAGTAGCTACCATACGCATTTCCTCGGGTTTAAGCTGCCAGTATAAAGCCGATAAGCTTATTCTGGTCATGTCAGTGGAAATCGCAAATTTGGTTTTTTCTATCATCCTGGATACAATACTCGCCGGTATGGGAAAGGAATTTAATTTCTTCTGTATGATGTTGAAAGAAGGGAAATCCTCCTTTTCGATTCCGGAAATAGTATATAAACCTTCATGCTGCTGAAGGTTGACCTTGTTATTCTCAAGTTTGAAAACCGCATCATCTTCTGAAAATTCTTTTATTAATTGATGGATCTTCGCTCCTGGAACTCCAAATGCACCATCCTCAATCCCTTCAACTTCAACTTTTCCCCACATGTAGACATCAAGGTCCGTTCCCTTGATGAACAAAGTGTTTCCCTCCAGCTCAAATAGAATATGCGAAAGAACAGGATTTGTGCTTTTCGTCGGAACAACTCTCATCACATTTTTGATCTTGTCAAAAAGATCTTTATGATTGAATTTAAAGTGCATGTTACCTCCAAAATAGATAAAATTTTATGGAAAAATACATGATTATAATATAATGAATATCATGATTTTGTCAAGTATTTTTGTGTTTATTTAGTGTATATTTAATAAATACCAATACAATAACTTATTTTGAGAAATAGAAGGTTCCATCTTAGCTAAAATGCCTTATCTGATAAAGATGACAAGCTGTTCCTTAATCTCTTTTTTAGCCTCTGGATCACCAGTCGCCAGAAGCGAAATGGTCCTGTCTCTTCGACTAAGTATTTGCGCTATTTTTTCCTTCACCTTCTCGTTCTCTATCCCTGAGTTGAACTCTTCCATTTTCTTGTAGATCTTTTTTGCCATCTCTTCCGCATTACCGTAGTTCTTTGAATCGACTTCTATATACATTAAAGCAAGATCCTTAGTGATACCCGCGATCTCTTTTTCAAACTCCAATTCCTTTTCAGTTTCGCTAAATTGGTTGTTCAAATCTTCCAGCTCACCCTTTATTTTACTTACCTGAACCTTGGGTGGGATAAATCCTATGAAAAATACGATTATTACCGCTACCACTATTAATATTACAATCTTCCCAACGCCTTTCATTTTTTCTCCTTTCTTATTCACGTTTAAATTAATTTCGTAATAATAATTACAAAATATGTACTTTTATTATATATGTCAAATAAAATCTATATGGGTTTTTCGCCATTATTCTTTGGCATTTTCTCTTAATCTAAAAGGATCAACGAAAGCTCTATGAGATTTAAAAGCAATTCTGGGTGAATCGGTTAAGGGAAAAAACTTGACTTCAGTAACGTCATCCCCACTTCGGGGCTTTCCCCTGCAATTGACAACCTGGTAACCTATAATTAACACTCTCTTATATACTTTGCTGTTCTGGACCTTAACACCTATCATCTCTTTGATTTCACCTTTCAAACCAGTTTCTTCCCATAATTCCCTTAACGCGGCTTCCTCGGGAGTTTCATCGTTTTCAATGAATCCACCAGGTAAACACCAATCCCCCTTGTTCGGTTCTATTCCACGTTTCACAAGTAATATATTATCGCCTTTCATGAATACAACAGCAACAGCAGGGAGAGGATTTTCGTATATTATTATACCGCAACCAGGACAATACGATCTTTCCCTATGATCTATTGCCTTGATTGAAAGCTGGTTTCCGCAATAAGGACAGTAAATTTTCTCAAAAAAATCCATTGGTGAATAAAAATTAAATTGAGATTAGAAACTCACAAATATATATCTTTAGACAAATATAATATCATAACCCTGTTATTCAACAGAAAAATCATCATTTTCATATATTTTATTAAATAAATGTCTTTTTTTCTTGCCTTATATACGAAATGAATTATTATATAAAGATTGCTTAAATTGAGATGACTGAACTTGAGCATATTGAAAAATTGATTCTTCCTTTACTCG
>JAFGQG010000018.1 GCA_016935765.1 bacterium | reverse complement strand
TTATCAGTTATTCTTTTGGCGAAACCAATACGATAGACTTCAGAAACCTGTACTCAAATTTCAGAGAATTGACTAGATATGCCGCACATCCCGTAGATTTTGAGGGAGGCGCAACTTACTTATCTGCCATGACACTTTACCAATCCGGACCCGCTTCAGGATACGTCCCACTAATGATATCAGCAAAAAAACCTGGAGGAGACGATGATACCACTTACTCAGGAAACGTGATATTCAATATAATTGAAGAGTATCCAAACAGTTCCGCGGGTATGTATATTTACACCGGCACTGGCGTTATACCGACTGACGAAGCTGCTCTGGATGGAGGCGGAGGATTTCTTTTTATAATGAACACCGAACCGGAGTGGACATTGGTTCAGGTTATAGCAGTTGATGGCAGTCTCAAAGCATCCTTCCCTGCACCCATTGAATTCGTGGAAACAGGAACAGAAGCAACAAGGTTAATGATAAAGGGATATGAAAGGGGACATTCAGTTGATCAGTTCAGGATATTCCAGGTCCAGGTTGTAGATGACGAAGGCAAAATCGTCCCTAATTATGGCACTGATAGCCTTTCCAGCCCCATATTGATGGACATGGTTTCCGTCTCAATTTTGGGTGAAACCGTTCCCGATAATTCTGCCCTGCTATCTTCATTTTTTACCCCTGGAATGGCAGACTCAATCTCAATTCCCCTCTTCAGCGGGGTAGGTTTATTTTCCATAATGGATTCCGAAATCGAAACTGTAACCTTTCAGGCACATTCAACTCCACCTGATTCAACTTTACTCCTGACGCATTCTGAACCTTCAACCTATGAATTTGTTGATTTTACTGTAGGTACTGACCTGCTGATTCTCAGCTTTGGAGGCATAAGCGCAAATGCAGGCTACACTCAATCCTTGATGGCGCTATGTTTTGCAGGTACCGGAATCGATGTAACCAATAGTACTTCACAGGCAAACCTTAATGTTATCGACATCACAGGCACTGCATCAGCCACTATAACGCCTGATGACTGGCTTACTTTAAGTGGTGGCATGGCAAGCTTCGCCCTCGACAATCCTGAACCAGATTCCTTTGGGATTATTGTAACCGCAGAAACCCGCGGTGAACCTTTCCTTGGAACCCCTTTCTATTATACAGTATATTTTTATCCACCAGGTGTTGCCACTCACCTCGACATGATTGCTCCACTTATCGGAATTGTTGAAGATAGTGTTGAGATCGAGATCATAGCAGTTGACGATGCCAATAATTTCGACTCTCTATATACCGGTTATGTTTCGATTGAAATCTCTGAGGATTCACCCGACGAAAGTTTCAGCCTATTCGACCCGAGAACTGGCGCTGAATGGACCGCTTCTGATACACACTTCGTAAAATTAGTTAACGGCTCTGCTATTATCTATGGTTCTAACACTGTTTCCGAGAACGTTCAGCTATCAGCTATTGGTGTTGATAGAATTTTGATGTTTGACCAGGGTGAATTAGCAAATTCTCACGAGACAGATATATATTTCGAAACTGGAGGTACAAGTCCGGCAAATAAGCTGGAATTCATTATTCCAGGTGACAGGTTCTTCCTGATTGATTATTGGTACGCATTCAATGTCGTTGCAATTGATACGGTTACTGGTGACATTGACATCGCATTCATGGATACCGTCACTCTTTCAGTTGATGGTGATGCAACACTTGAACCTGAAGATGGAAGGCTCTTTTTAAATCATGGACTTGGCACATTCAGGATCATGGATATGACAAGCGAGGTTGTCACCATTTCTGTTGAAGGAGGAGGTTTGCCGGGCAATGAGGAGCATATCTCCTTCATGGATCCCGACAGTGGTGGTCAGATCTTCATCCTCATTTACGAACCTCCCACTATTTTTCCAAATGAGGAGTTTGAAATCCCGTTTGCAATTCTCAATCCCTACGGAGAACTCAATACATCATGGAATGGTTATATTACAATGGAGATTGAGGAGGCAAATCCCAATCATTCCTTTTCATATCCTCATGATGGGAACCCAGACAGCATTGAGATAACCAATGGTATGGGTTCCATCTATATCATGGATTCTGAACCTGAGTCTTTTATAATTGATGTTAGCGGTCCTGAACCATTGCTCCCCTGGCATAGCTCGGGCTTGATCTATGGTGGTCTTATCGCCTCTTTCCATGACACTGTATGCGCTAGTGATAGTACATTCTCCAGTAAATCTTTTCGATCCTATTTTGTTCTTGACCAAGACACCATTTGGCTCTATGTGGTTGACAGTGATACTAATACTGTTGATTATACTACCTCAGTCAATCTAATCGCATTGGAGGAATTGGATGATTCTTCTTTAATTATTCTTCCGTCTCCAACTATAGAAATTTCTGGTGGTATCGGTTATGCCGTTGTTTCTGATCCGATAGGCTATACTTCAGTAGAAAATGTTGATTTTTATTTATGCAGCTCCGATTCTTTACTTCTTTTCAACTACGGCGAATCTATAACTGATTCTTTTTTTATTGGCTCAATTTTATTTTTTTATACTTCAGGAATTGAATATTACCATCCAAATTTACCCCTTTCTACTAAGCTTACTAAAAATTATCCAAACCCATTCAACAGCGTTTCTTTCCTTGAGTTCACTGTTTCAGAGCCGGCAGATGTTACTATCGAGGTATATAATATCTTCGGGCAGAAATTAAACACTATTTTTGACAATTCTTTGACTCCTGGCTATTATAAGGCTTTTTGGAACGGAAAGAACGATAATAATACCGAGCAGCCAAGTGGTATTTATTTTTACAAATTCAAAGCAAAAAACAAAATTGAAATCAGAAAGACATTATTATTAAAATGACAGATGAAATAAGAATAGGCATAACGCAGGGTGATCCCGGAGGTATCGGACCTGAAATCATATTCAAGACTTTTTATGAAACTAATTTACCTCCTCATGTCAAGTTCATTCTTTTCTCCTCAAAGGAATACATTCTAAAACTAGGCAAGAATTCTCCTTTAGCTAAGAGATTCTATGAGGATTTTATTTTTTCCCGTCAGATTGAGATTGAGGAGGTACAATCTCCTCCTCATTTCAAAATTGGGGAAGCTACGTCTGAAGGAGGAGCTTTTTCTTATGATGCTGTTGTCAGCGCTATCGATGCTGCGTTGGTCGGTAAGATTGATGGCATTGTAACCGCTCCTATTAATAAGAAGGCATGGTTCATGGCGGGAAGAAACTATCCGGGTCACACTGACCTTCTTGCTGATATGAGCCAGGTGAGCAACTATGCCATGATGCTGGTCGCAGATCCACTGAGAGTGACTCTCGTTACTACACATATACCTTTCAGGGATGTTGCTGACAGTATTACTTCTGAGAAGGTATTGAATAAGATAAAACTCACTCATCATTTCCTGAAGTATCATTTAAAGGAACACTATATCAAGCCTATAGCTGTACTCGCGCTAAATCCTCATGGCGGAGAGGATGGAAATATCGGCAGAGATGAGGAGGTTATTGAGGAGGCTATTGAGGAGGCAAAGAATGAAGGAATAAACGCCGCGGGTCCCTTTTCAGCGGATACTTACTTCGTTCCTTATAATATACAGAAATTCTCCGGAACCATCGCGATGTACCATGACCAGGGACTCATTCCTCTTAAGGTACTCGCCTTTGGACGTGGAGTCAATATAACCCTCGGTCTCCCCTTCTGGAGAACATCCCCTGACCACGGTACAGCCTATGATATAGCCGGAAAAAACATCGCTAATCCTACAAGTATGATAGAAGCTATCGAACTTGCTTTAAAATTGATAGAAAATAAGAGAAATAATCTGCAATGGACGAATATTTAAACTTCGGGGTGAAACTAGCTAAATCTGCCGGCGCAATTCTAAAGGATGGATTCCGACAAAAAAAACGTATCTCCAAAAAAAAAGGCAGAGAGCTGGTTACGGAAATCGACCTGCGCTCTGAAAAATTCATTATCAAAGAAATAAATGCTGAATACCCGAACCATTCAGTGTTGGCAGAAGAAACTGCACATAACGTGATAAACGGCGGTTTCTGCTGGGTCATCGATCCACTGGATGGCACGAATAATTACGCGCACGATTTCCCTTTTTTCTGCATGTCTATAGGGTTGCTGAAAGACAAAAATGTCATTATGGGAATAATTTTTGACCCATTGCGAGATGAACTCTTCTATACTAAGGATGGTAAATCTTTTTTGAATGAAAATCTCATCCAGGTTTCTCAGAACTATAAAATTGAGGAGGCGATATTAGCTACAGGATTCCCTTACGGTCTAACGCCCACAAACGAAAACAATCTTGACCTGTTCGCGGAATTCACTTATAAAACTCTGGGTATAAGGAGGGCTGGCTCGGCAGCGCTCGATCTGGCTTATGTTGCTTGTGGGCGCATGGATGGCTTCTGGGAACTCAAACTGAAAGCATGGGATATGGCTGCAGGTTCTCTCATCGTTCAAAACGCCGGCGGAATAAGCACCGACTTTTACGGTAATCCCTGGAGAGTTGAATCGGATAGAATTGTGGCAGCAAATCCTGAAATTCATAGAGAAATGATCAACATAGTAAAAGATACCTATTCGAATAAAAGCGACAGGAAATATTAGAGTAATATTAAGGAGGGGCATTTATGAAATACATATTTTATGGGTTTATTTTTTTAGGTGTCGTACTGCTGAATTCATCTTGGGGTTCAGGCAACTCTTCCGCGGAAAGTATTTCCAGATCTCTTGCTCCAATGGATGAACCTGTAATACAGGAGAAATTTCATTGCGCCGGAAACACATACCTGACAATTACCAACTGGGGATTTTTTGGAACTCAAAGGGGCGATAATGACCCTTATTATTGCATCGTTGCTAATGGGCATAACGGTTCATGCTCCTGGGAGGAGGGTACATGTCTTCCCTCTGCGGAATTCCCTGTTGAATCAAGTATTGAATACCTTTTCCAGGGTGCTCTCTGGATTGGCGGAATCCTGGAAGGCGATACTATCGTCTGTATTGGAGAAGACGGCTGGACCTCAGGGCAACATCACTTCTTTCCCGGCTCCATCGATGCCGATTCGATCCTCGAATTTTCGATCGACGACGGAGACCCTGAAGCTGTGTCAAACCAGGACTTCATAGCAACTTATACCGACACCGTGACAGACCCGGACTACGTTCCCGATACACACACGCCCCTCGGTATCAGGATCAGGCAAATCAGCCATTCATGGAGTACATCACCCCTGGATAACATGATTATTATTGATTACACTATCCAGAATATCGGTGCAAACTATATACAGGATATGTATGTTGGGCTTTATTTTGATGGCGACGTTGGGCATATTAATAGATATGAATATTGCCAGGACGATATAACAGGATTCATAGCCACTTACATCGATTCGTTTGTTGAGCCGGCGGAGACCATCGAAGTGAACACCGCCTGGATAGCCGACAACAACGGCGATCCCGATTACGAGTTCCATGAGTTCAATGAATTCAGTCCGAGAGGAGCATGCGCGGTCAAGGTATTGAGAGCTCCAAATCCTGCAATTTCCTACAGCTACAACTGGTGGATTTCAAACACTGACGAGGCTTATGATTGGGGACCGGACGAAATGCCCTTCGAGCCTTTTGATGGAACTCCTGCTGGCTTAAAGAATAAATACATCATCATGAGTAACGGAGAATTCGACTACGACCAGGCGCGTATCGGCGAATATCTCGATGACCCGAACTGGCTCGCACCGCCCGAATACTGGGATAACCTGCAAAATGGCTATGACACGAGGTTTCTTCTCTCCTTTGGTCCCTTCGATCTTCTCCCTGGCGATTCACTCCCGTTTACCTTCGCACTTCTTTTCATCGACCTCTTTCATATTGACCCTACTATCGATCCTGGCGTCGTGGATCCCGACAATTTCGAATACTCAGCCCTGGCTGAATTAAGCCATGGAGTTTCCGAGTTCTACGAAAGCGGCTATTCATACATACCTCTCTCTCCCCCAAGCGGCTTGATGGTTAAAGGCGTTTATGAAAACGCGGTTCTGCTGAACTGGAGAGCGATCGAACGTGAAGACATCGATAGTGTGAAAATATACCGCAGGATCTCATACGATACCTACTCCGATATACCTGTTGCGGTATTATCCACTACTGACTCGTCCTACCTGGACACCACTGTAGAGAACGCGGTAACCTATCATTACGCGATGACGTCTGTTGATACTTTCGGGCGCGAAAGCAGGTTCTCAGGCGAGGTTACCGCAGTGCCTGGCACGCCCTCAATTCCGACCGGATTGACCGGTGTTACAAACCCACGAAATATTGAAGTGAATTGGGCGCGGAACCCTGAACCGGATATCGTGGGATACTCCCTCGAAAAATCCATACCGGACCTGTCAATATACACATCACATTTTATTACTGACACTTTTTTCCTGGATACTGCTATCTACCGTGGCGAATGGACATGGTACAGGATCAGGGCGCAGGACGCTGATGGCTTACACTCCCGCTGGACAGACTTTTTCCCGCTGGTCCCATTAGGTTACTTCAACCTGGGTGTGCTTCTTGTTGATGCTACAGAAGGCTCTTCGCCCTTAGGAAATGCCCCTGAAGACAGCGTCGATGTTTTCTTTCGAAACATCATAGGAGACCATACCTACTACACTCTCTGGGACATCTCAACGTCCGGCTACCCCGACCTCGGCAATTTATCGGACTTTAGCAGCGTGATCTGGTACGACGAAGACCGTGAGAACAATTTCCGCAGCCAGGACCTCATTTCAATATCCGATTACCTTTATTTCGGCGGAAACGTATGGCTCTGCGGCAGGAAAATCAGCCTGCTTTACACTACACCGGACTCAGTGTATTTTGGATGGGACTTTCACATAACGAACATGTTCGTTCCACCCACATGGAGTATAGGCGACACGGGTGAATTTACAGGAGCCCATGCGCTGCAGCCCGGCTACCCCGATCTCACTGTAAACCTTGATAAACTCGGACAGGCATTCTATGGACCCTTCAGTACGGGCGGGACAATACCGGAAATCGCTTATTTCGAAATCGCAGAACCCGCTGAATCCCTCTACGCATTTCAAGCGCTGCACCCTGAGAGTGATTTCAATAACAGGGTATGCGCTTTGCGGGTTATCACCGATGATCATAAATTGTTCTACTTCGATTTCCCTATGTACTTCATGGAAGAAGATCAGATTAATCAACTTACGAGAAATATTCTGGACGAATTCGGCGAACTCGAATCAATTGACAATACTATCTCAAAACCTGACGCCTTCAGACTTTATCAGAATTTTCCTAATCCATTCAATGCCCGTACTATTATACAATTCAGCCTTCCTGAAACCAATGCTAAAAGCCATAAGGTTGAATTATCCGTTTACAATATTCTTGGCAAAAAGATCAATGTGCTGGTAAATAGCAAACTTGAAGGCGGTTTGCATCACATTATATGGGATGGTAGAAATGAAGATGGATCACGAATGTCAAGCGGTATCTATTTTTATAAAATTTCATTTAATGGAAAATGCAAAATCAAACGGTGCCTTTTAATTCGATAATAAGGCTGTTTAATTATGCTGCTCGATACCATATCAATCCACGTATTAGCTGATCGCTTGAAAAGCGAACTTGTTAGTTTGAGTATTGCGGGTGTTTATTCAGATAACCAGAAGACTTTATTTTCACTTAGCGACAATAGATGTCTCAAGATAATTCACAGACCTGTGGAGTTCAACCTAATTACCATGATTGATGCGCCCTGCATTGGATCGAACCTTCAAAACTGTTGGGCTTCACTTGCGTTAAATACTTCCATTATTAATGTAGAACAACTAAACCATGATCGAATAATCAGATTGGAATTGGAAAAAGATAAGGGATTGGGATTCAAGGAAAAGCTATTCCTAATTTTCGAACTTACCGGTTATCATAATAATATCATAATTACGAGTGCTGAGAACAAGATACTCAGCGCATACAAATACATACCGCGTCAAAAATCATCTTACAGGCAGATACTGAACGGTCTTGATTATGTTTTACCTCCTCAAATTCCCGGAAAGGATCCACACACCATTAAGGATGAGGAGGTTATTGAAATGATGGAATCCTCCTCATTAAGTGTGTTTGAGTTTCTATCCTCCTCATTAAGATTAAAGGAGGAAACCTGCATAGAAATAATATCGAGAGCGGGTTTGACTTCTTCCATGAAACTTAACGAATTAAATGATGAAAACCATGACAGACTTCTTAATGCTTTCAGAAATCTGAAATCCATAATCGATATGGGTGAGGAAAGCTGGGTTTGGGGCGAATTAAATGGTAATCCTGCACTTTTTCCTTTCGAACCGCAGCAGAGTAGTGTCAATGTGAATTTTTCTTCCGGGAATTGCTTTGAAGTAATAAATCAAATAGAAAAAGCAGAAAAGCTTGAATATATAAGAACTTATGATTATCAGAAGATCATAAAACAAGCTGAGAATATCATAAAGAAGCTTTCCGGCAAAGTTGAGGAGATATCGACGCGATTAGACCTATTTTCTGATTGGGAGAAACAAAAGCGGATCGGTGATATACTTATGAGTTATAGCAATAAGGTCGAAAAGGGCGCGGATGCGGTTATTCTGCCTAATCCTTATGATGGTGGAGAAATTGAGGTCCATCTCGACCCGAAATTGAATCCAATTACGAATGCACAAAAATATTACCGGCGTTCGAGAAAGTATAAGAGGGGTTTACCTGTTCTTAAAGCCAGAAAGAAGGAAATTGCAGGCAGGTTGAAAGATGCAGAAACTAAGCTAAAAGCGTATTATAATGAAGAACTGACCTTAGAAGACTTATCCAAATTCATAAATAGCTTTCAGTTAGAAGGTTTTACTTCGAAGCAAGCTAAGGATAAACTGATCAGGCTGCCTTACCGTGAGTTTAAATCCTCAGATGGGTATAAGATATGGGTTGGTAAATCAGCCAGGGATAATGACGAACTAACGTTCAAGCGCTCGAAGCCTGATGATATCTGGCTGCATGCTGAAAGCGTTCAAGGCTCTCATGTGGTCATCAGGGTTGCTAAAAGGGCTACTATCCCACGCAGGACAATAGAGGAGGCTGCCTGTTTAGCGGCATATTATAGCAAAAGCAAGCATTCTTCATTGGTTCCTGTCATTTGGACGAAACGGAAATATGTTCAAAATCCACGAAAGTCCAAACCGGGTCTTGTACGGGTATTAAGACATAAGACTTTAATGGTTAAGCCTCGGTTAATTAACTCTTCGCTTTAAGAAATCACTTAAATTAGCAATAAAAATGCTTTTACTGTAAAGTATTTTACGGTTATTACGAAGGCATAAATCATATATATCTTATTGTGTTTCAGTGGGTTAGTTTCATTACTTAAAAAATAATATTAAAAAAATGCACTTTTCTTTGATTTTTCACTTGACAATTATTACACATGTTCTATTTTTGAGTTGCGTGGGAAAAAGTGGTGAATTTAACCCTGATTGTGGGAGACATGTTTAAAGGCCGATACTTACATAGAATAGATAACAAGGGGAGAGTGAACCTGCCCTTTAAAATGAGACAGGAGGCAGGTAGAGGTGTAATTTTTAATGACTTTGTTGTTACTAAGGGCATGAATGGCTGCCTGGCGCTCTTTCCTGTAAAAACTTTCGACGAACTTGAAAAGAATTTCGACGCAAGTGAACTTCCGGACGATGCAAGGATCTACCTGGCTCGTGAATTCTTTTCCTACTCTCATGAATTTAGCCTTGATAGTCAGGGAAGGATAAAGCTGCCATCCCTCCTGATCGAAGACGCCCAGTTAAATGGAGATGTTCTCGTACTCGGTGTCGGACACTGGATCGAATTCTGGAATCCTGATGTTTATAATGAGTTCATAGAGAAGTCTAAAGTAAAGTATGAGAATTTGGCTAAAGTAATTTTTGGATCACTGCTTAAAAAGAACAAACCGAATGATTCTGAGAATAATGGACCAAACAACGAAGAAAATATTCCACCAGCCGGTGATGGTTAAGGAGGTCTTGGAACTATTAGTATATGATAAAGCTGGAACTTATGTTGATGCCACGGTCGGCGGCGGAGGACACAGCGAAGCGATCATAAGAATTTTAGAACCAGAAGGAAGATTGATTGGAATAGATAAAGATGAAGAAGCTCTTAAATATACTAATGAAAGATTACGCAACTGGAAAGACAGGATCACCTTTATACATGGGAACTTCTCTTCCATCAAAGCTCTTTTAAAAAGGATTGATATCGATAAAGTAAACGGGATGCTTTTTGACCTTGGTGTTTCATCCTATCAAATAGAGACTCCTGAAAGGGGTTTCAGCTTTTCAAAGGACGGTCCGCTGGATATGAGAATGGATAAAAACCAAGCGTTTGAAGCGAAAACCGTTATAAATGAGTATAATCAAAAGCAATTAGCTCGAATTTTTTACACGTATGGCGAAGAGAGATTTGCGAATAAGATAGCTAAGGAAATAGTAGAATACAGGAAGACACATTTGATAGAAAGTACAATGGAATTAGTAAATATAATAAAAGGTAGTATAAAGGTAGTAAACATAAACAAGGTTCTAGCCCGGGTTTTTCAATCCATAAGGATAGCGGTGAACTCGGAATTAGAGAATTTAGATAATATATTGGATGAAGTTTTAAACACACTGGTCCCAGGGGGGCAGGTATGTTTTATTTCTTATCATTCCCTTGAGGATAGAAGAGTAAAGAGACACTTTAAATTAAAGTCCCAAAATTGTATCTGCCCCCCATCCCTCCCTGAATGCAGGTGTAATCATAAAAAGGAAATTGAGATTCTGACACCCAGAGGGATAAGACCTTCAAAACATGAAATAGAATTAAATCCCAAATCGAGATCCGCGATCTTGAGAGCGGCAAAGAAAATTTAAAGAAAGGTTCACAATGCGGCTAAGTAATTTTATAGGGGAGCTGCTTACGCTTAAAAAGTGGCGGCTCCCTTTTTTGTTCATATGTATAGTTGCGATTGGGATCCTTATGGTAGAAGAGCGAATTTACGTTCTTGAAACCGGCAAAGATATAAAATCAATAACTCATGAAATCAAATTATTCGATAGGAGGAACAGCGAATTAAAATTAGAAGTTAGTAAACTTTCATCTAGAGAGAGAATCAAAGCGATCGTAAGTGAGACTAAGGGGTTGACCATTCCAAATCTGAATCAAATAGCAATAATTGAAGTTGAGAGAGAAGAAAGCGATATCCAGAGCAGTATGGATTTTGCTAAAGCCTTGGGGAAGTTGAAAAAGTCCTGGGACCGAATCACCTTCTCCTCTAGAGAGAGAAAAACGAACGATATTTAACAGTCCAAACTCCCTTTAACAAAGGGTTTTTTATCAAAATTTCTTTTTTCGTATTATGAGCAATTTTCATAAAAATTCTATAAACAGATTAATCTTCTTCCTGCTAATTGGGGCTTCTGTATGGCTTGTATTTTCCGCGAGGCTTTTCCAAATCCAGGTCATTAGGGCTCAAAAGTACAAAAGGAAAGCCCTGAATCTGCATCAGCAGAAAAAATGCATCAAGGGTGACAGGGGAATTATATATGATAGGAATTATAAGAAATTAGCTTTAAACCAGAAAGCCTATTCATTATATGCCGATCCTTCGAAAATCAAGAAATCGGCAGAAGCAGACGCTTTGATATGCAAAATCATGGGTTGGAAGAAAGGCAGCTTCCTGTCTAAGATAAAAAACAAGGAAAGGCAGTTCGTCTGGGTAGCCCGTAACGTATCAAACAAAGAGCGAAACCAATTAGAAGCCCTTAAAATTAATGGTTTAGCATGGCGTGAAGAAAACACGAGGATCTATCCATATCATAAATATGCCAGTCAGACCATAGGATACGTAAGCATCGATAACTGCGGTATCGATGGAATAGAGGGTTCGTGCAATGGATTACTGGAAGCAGGTGAAGCCGAAGCCACTTTGTTCCTTGATGGAAGAAAAGAGAGCTATCCCCTCTTCCTTGAAGATGTTCCTCCAAAGGACGGCAAGAACATCGTTTTGACTATCGACATTGAATTTCAGAGCATTGTAGAGGAAAAACTGGCGTTCGGCGTAGAGGAAATGGACGCTATATCGGGTACTGCTGTATTCATTAATCCACACACTGGAGAGATCCTTGCTTTAGCCTCATACCCAACATTTGATCCCAATGACTACAACGAATATCCAACTGAACATCGCAAGAACAAAGTTATCACAGATCAATACGAGCCTGGTTCGACGTTCAAACTTATCACCGCTTCCGCCCTGCTTGAAGAGAACCTTATACCTTTGACTGACAAGATATACTGTGAACATGGTGAATACGTGGTTTACAAGGATCATCCATTCACTGATGTTCATGAGTATGACACTCTAACGGTCAAAGACGTGTTTGTTTACTCCAGCAACATCGGTACGATCAAGCTTGCGCAGAAACTGGGTTCGAAGATATTATACAAATACGCAAAGGATTTCGGGTTTGGTGCTGAGACCGGGATTGACTTCGAGGGTGAGGTCAGCGGAGTTGTTCGAAAACCATCGCACTGGTCCGGCTATTCGATAGGCGCTTTCCCGATCGGGCAGGAAGTAGCTGTTACCGCTCTGCAGATGGTTACCGCTTATTCAGTGGTAGCGAACGGCGGTTATTTAGTACGCCCATACATTATAGATAAAGTAATTAACCCTGACGGTTCGATATACTTAAGCAATAATACTTCAACAATAAGGAAAGTATTATCGCGAGCAACAGTTGATTCCCTTGTGTCGATATTCAAGGAAGTTGTAAAGAGAGGAACTGGTAAGGAAGTCAAAATCGACGGTTTTGAGATTGCGGGAAAAACCGGCACTGCCCAAAAGTCGTCCAGAAGCGGGTACAGCGAACACGAAGTTGTTGCTTCCTTCACGGGTTTTGCGCCAGCGGATAATCCTGCGATTATGGGTATCATCGTTGTGGACACCCCGCGGAAGTACCATTATGGAGGTTTGGTCGCAGGTCCCATCTTCAGGGAGATAATAAAGGAAATACTATCTTCCTCCAACCAGACGATATTGACCCAGCACATTACTACTGAACGGTCGATAGCAAATGCTGAAACAACCATTATAGTACCCGATCTATCGAGAATGTTCAAGGTACAGGCTGAAGAGTTAGTGAGGTCAAGGCAACTTAACCCTATTTTCGTAGGAGAAGGGGATCTGGTTATCGCGCAGAATCCTGAGAAGGGGCAACACACGAACAGCGGCAATGATGTATATATACAGCTTACCCCTATCGAGGATACCAACCAGGAAGTGATACAGGTTCCTGACGTTAAGGGACAAAGCATCAGGAACGCTATAAACAAATTTGCGAAATCTAATGTTCCATTTAAGGTCGTAGGTACCGGAATAGTCGTTGAGCAAAAACCCCCTGCGGGGACACTGATAGCCAAAGAAAACTGTTGTCTTTTAATCTGTAAACCTAAGGGAAAGATAGCAAGAACATAGAAGATATGTAAGAATAATGATGAGTTTAAAAGAAATCATAAAAGACCTTGAAGTAGTCAAATCAAAGAATTTAAACGAAGAGCTCATGATCACGGGTGTGCATTATGATTCGAGGAGTGTCACACCGGGCAGCATATTCGTGGCTATCGAAGGTATCGAGGCAGACGGTCATAATTACTTGAGGCAGGCTTATGAAAAGGGCGCAAAAGGTGCAGTATGCCAGAAGGACGTAGGTATCGATATAGAAAACTTGATCATAGTACCCGACACACGTGAAGCGCTCTCCCTTCTTGCTCGCAGGTTTTATAATTATCCCGATAAGGAAATGGTAATGATCGGAATAACCGGGACCAACGGGAAGACGACAACCGCGCACATCATCTACGCGATTTTGCAGGAAGCGCGAATCAAACCAGCTTTGGTAGGAACACTTGGATATAAAGTAAATGATCGGTATTACGAATTGAAGCATACTACACCTCAATCAGTGGATGTATTCAGGTTACTGCGCGAAATACGTGACCAGGAAGTTCAGGTAACCGCAATGGAAGTCACTTCACATGGACTTTGCCAGAAGAGAGTGGCAAACATAGAGTTCGATATCGCGGGATTTACCAATCTTTCTCAGGATCATCTCGACTACCACGGCACAATGAAGGAATATTTTAAGGCGAAGTGCATACTTTTCAACGAATTATTGTCAAAGGACAGCATTTCAATAATAAACATCGACGATTCATGGGGTTCAAAATTAGCTGAATCCAATCCCCCGAACCTTCACACTTACAGCATCAATAACCATGCTGATTTCATGGCGACAAATATTGCCTATTCAACCAAAGGGACTTCATATCGCCTGATCACACCTGCAGGCGAAGTTACAATAAATTCAACTTTAAAGGGTTGGGTCAATGTTTATAATTCTCTTCTTGCTGCCGGGATCACATCTTTCGCAAATTGTTCACTGGATAACATTAAAGCAGGGCTGGAACGTCCCCACAGAATTAAAGGGAGATTCGATGAGGTCGAGGGTAAACAGGATTTCAACGTAATCATCGATTTCGCCCATACTCCATCCGCCCTTAAATACCTCCTTACTTCAGTCCGAATGTTCACAAGAGGCAAGATCATACTCATCTTCGGTTGCGGAGGCAATCGCGACAGAAAAAAGAGACCACTTATGGGGCAAATCGCGCAAAAATACGCAGATTTTGTAATTATTACTACCGATAATCCCAGGAATGAAGAGCCGGAAGATATCATTACAGATATTATTCAAGGGATAAACGCGCGGGATAACAGGACCCAGAAAATAGTCAATCGTGAGGAAGCAATAAAATTCGGACTTACCATGGCTCTTGAGGGAGATGTGGTCATAGTTGCCGGAAAAGGTCACGAAAACTACCAGGAGATCAAGGGTACATTTTTACCCTTCGATGATAGAAAAATCATAGAAAGCTGGTTAGATTCAAAAGGTTTATTGTAGGCGCAGGAAATAACGATATGATAAGAATAAAACTAAAAGAGATGACTCGTATAATCAGTGGACAGCTTACTCCACCTGAAGCTGGAAACCTTCATGCCATTGGGATATCGATCGATACAAGGACTTTAAAACCCGGAGACCTGTTTTTCGCTATTGAGGGCGATAAATTTGATGGGCATAATTTCATAGAAGAAGCTATAAGCAAACATGCTATTGGAGCATGTATTTCAAAAAAGATAACAAATGAGATGAACATCCCCTTGATAAAGGTTAAGGATACTATTGAAGCCCTTGACGCGTATGCAGCGTATTACAGATCGCTCTTTAAATTACCGATAATAGCCATTTCAGGGGCGGTAGGAAAAACAACAACCCGGGAAATGATCTCCGCGGTCCTTAGCAAAAAGTACAGGGTCGTTGAATCCATAAAAAACTTCAACAATCTTATAGGATTACCACTGTCTTTGTTTCAGATGGAATCCTGGCACGAATTCGCAGTTCTTGAGCTTGGTATTAACCAGGTAGGTGAAATGAGTAAGTTGGTCGAAATTTGCAAGCCCAACCATGGTCTATTGACTAATATCGTTCCCGTTCACCTTGAGGGTCTTGGCAATTTCGATAATCTAAAAAAGGAAAAGTTCAGGCTTTTGGAAGCAATACCTGGAACAGGTAAGATATTTTTAAACGCTAACGACGAAATCTTAGCAAATTCTCCATACAAGGAACATGACAATTTGGTCCTGTATGGCAGCTCCCCTGATTGCCATTTCAAAGTAGATAAAATCTCTCTGAATGGGGATGGAACCCCTAAATTTGAAATTAACGGTCACGGTATCAAACTAAGCATTCTTGGAGAACACAACGCGCAAAATGCCGCGGCAGCATTTGCAGTGGGGCGGACTTTCGATGTTGATACCGATAATATAATAAAAGCGCTTGAGGATTTCAGGGAAATGCCCCTCCGAATGAACCTCATAAGTGTCAATGGATTACAGGTAATTAACGATTCATACAACGCAAATCCGGCTTCAGTTCGAAGCGCTATTCATACTCTTGTAAATATCGCGGCACAAAGGAGAATCGTTCTCCTTGGCGATATGCTCGAATTAGGTGCAAAATCCGCAGATTTACACAGGACCATAGGACTGGTGGTCAAAGATTCAGCGATTGACTATTTGATCACTTATGGAAAAGAGGCAGCGGAGATCAGTGAAAGCGCTTTAAATCACGGAATGAGTGAAAAGAATGTTTTCCATTCAGAATCCAGGGATGAGATAAATGATTACCTTAGATCACTGCTTTCTTCCGGAGACCTTATACTGGTGAAAGGTTCCCGCGGTATGCAAATGGAACAGTTCGTGGATTTCATTCAGGAGGAACTCAATGAATAATCCGGGACGCATTTCTTTACCCATCGTATTCGTTCTGTTAATCTGGTTTCTACCGCTATTCGGACAGGAAGAAGAAGCTGGAGTTGATGAGCAAAGTAAAAAAAAGACTGATGAATCGGTCAAGAAGGAAGAAGTTGGAACGGGTGTTACGATGACAATATTATTAAGGAAGGTAAAAAAGGAGATAGACGTCAGCAAGCTTCACTACAGTCTGACAATAAAACCGGTTTCTCCGCCCCTTCTTGATGAAAGCAGCAAACCCGTCAAATTAGAGCTGAAGGATAATAAAATAGAGATCAAACCCCGTCTTAAGCTTGATTTCAGATCGAAGCAGAAGGAGAATGATTAATGTTTTATCATTTACTATATCCCCTTCGTGACGCTCTATTTGTATTTAACCTTTTCAAGTATATAACTTTCCGCATTGCGGGGGCGGCAGTGACTTCGCTGATGATATGCTTTATCTTCGGGAAGCCTATCATTCGGTGGCTGCGAAATAAAGGTGTGAGTTCCCGGATAAGGGAGGACGTTCCAGACAGGCATCTTCAGAAGAAGGGAACTCCCACGATGGGCGGATTGATCATACTGCTCGCTTTAATTCCCTCCACTCTATTATGGGCTGATTTGACAAACACTTACATCTGGTTGACCATTTTAGCTACATTCTGGATGGGATTAATGGGTATTATTGACGATTATCAAAAGGATTTCAAAGGTTCAAACAAAGGATTGATGGTAAAGCATAAAATAATCAGCCAGATGCTGCTTGGATTAATTATCGGCGCGGTTCTATATTTCTTTCCACCTGTTAAAGATTTCAGAGCTTATACCGAGGTTCCCTTTTTCAAACACGTACTTATTAACCTGGGAATATTCTATATACCTATTTCAGCCATAGTAATAACAGCTTCTTCAAACGCGATTAATCTAACCGACGGACTCGATGGACTCGCTATCGGGCTAATAGCCATAAGCACAGGAAGCTTTGCAATTCTCAGTTACATAGCTGGGAGAAGCGATTTCAGTGAATATCTCAATCTCCTTTATCTTCCCGGCAGCGGCGAATTAGCGATATTCTGTGGAGCTCTCGGAGGCGCAGCATTAGGTTTCCTATGGTTCAATACACATCCCGCGAAGATCTTCATGGGTGATACAGGCGCTCTTTCACTGGGAGCAGCTCTCGGTGTAATCGCTATTCTCCTGAAAAAAGAACTCGTACTCCTGCTAGTCGGTGGAGTATTCGTATGCGAAACCCTGTCCGTGATCCTTCAGGTGTTCTCGTTCCAGGTCTTCGGGAAACGGATATTTAAAATGTCACCAATTCACCATCATTTCGAGTTAATAGGCTGGAAAGAATCCCAAATAGTGGTCCGGTTCTGGATCGTGGGTATTTTGTTTTCACTACTCGCGCTTAGCACTTTAAAGATGAGATAGAATTAATATGATAGAACAAATAGCATTCGCAGGTAAAAATGTTGGAATATTAGGTCTGGCAAGATCAGGTCTTCAAGCAGCATTACTCATGAAAAGAGTCGGAGCGATACCATTTGTGAGTGACCGCCTGGCAACTGAAGAGATCCAGTGGAACGCGAAAGCCCTGGAAGCCGAGGGAATCAATTATGAAATTGGCGGACATAGTCCAAAGTTATATGAAGACAAGGATATCATTATACTGAGTCCGGGAATCAGCCTGGAAAGTCCCATAATCAAAGAGATTAGAGCAAAAAAACCAGGCGTTGCCATCATATCGGAGATTGAAGCTGCATACCAGTTCTGCGAAGGTAAGATCATTGCGGTAACCGGCTCCAACGGCAAGAGCACGACCGTGTCGTTGATAGGCGAATTACTCAAAAATGCGGATTTGAAAACATTTGCCGGCGGTAACCTCGGAAACCCCTTCTCGTCGTTCGTACTCGATACAACTGAGGACAGCTATGTTGTACTCGAAGTTTCAAGCTTCCAGATGGAGACCATAAAATTCTTCAAACCCTGGATTTCGGTCATATTGAATTTAACGCCCGATCACCTGGACAGGTATTCATCCGTGGATGAGTATTATAGCGCTAAGTTAAGGGTCTTTGAAAACCAGGATGAAAATGATTACCTGGTCTTAAATGACGATGATTTGGAAATTAAGGAACGGATTAATGATGCAAAACCTGCCAGATTTTACTATAGCAGGCTTAATAGGCTCGAACGGGGAGTGTTCAGCAACCACAAGTATATTCACTTCAATCTCTCCGGCGAAGAGCTGCGGAATCTGATGCCAATAGAGGAAGTGGGTTTGAAAGGACCTCACAATCTCTGGAATGTTATGGCGTCCGTTTCAGTCTGTTTGATCCTGGACCTGGATCTTGAAGTTATTCGGGACACACTTCGCGAGTTTAAAGGCATTGAACACCGCCTGGAAGAGGTAGGAAAGATAAACGGAGTTTTATTCGTTAACGATTCGAAAGCAACGAATGTTGATTCTGTAGCTTATGCGCTCCAAAGCTACCCAAACAATATTGTTCTTATCCTGGGCGGTCTGGATAAGGGCAGCGAGTTCGAGAAACTGAGTGAACATATTTCCGGGAAAGTATCCAGGCTTATCTTACTGGGCAAAGCGAAGGACAAGATCGCCAAAGCCCTCAGCGGTACTGCGCCCATTGAATTCGTTGGGACTATGAAGGAAGCGGTCAGAAAAGGCTATAACGCCGCTTTAGAAACAAGACAGGGAAATATGCCAAATGAAATTGTCATGTTATCACCCGGTTGCGCAAGCTTTGACATGTATAAGAATTTTGAATACCGAGGTTATGATTTCAAAGAACAGTTCAAAAGCCTAAAGGACGAAATCGAAGGATGAAAGTACAGATCCAAAAACCTGATACGGTGCTCCTGGTTGCTACCCTGGTATTGCTCTCAATCGGCATTGTAATGGTGTTCAGCGCGAGTTGTGGAATCGCTTCCATTCAATATAATAATCCACACTTGTTTTTAAAATTCCACCTTATTAGAGTTGCAATCGGATTCATAGCCATGTTTCTTTTCTATAAACTTGACTACCATTATTTAAAACTGGGTATCAATTTCGTACTTATTTTAGGAATAATCTTACTTGTTATCACACTGATCCCCGCTCTTTCCGGGCAGACGGATCCTAACCGCGCAAAAAGGTGGATAATTATACATGATATTAGCTTTCAGCCATCAGAACTGGTCAAGCTGGCTCTCATAATTTTCCTTGCCTTCAGGATTTCTGAAATCAAAGGCAAAATAAAGGAATTCACAACGGGTCTTATACCGCTGCTCTTACCCGTTGCCCTGATAATCACCCTTATAATTCGCCAGCCCAATTATAGCGAAGTTATAGCAATATCATTCATAGTGTTTTTCATGATCTTCATAGCTGGAGCTGACTGGAAGCACATCCTTGCTTTGGGAGTGATCGAGGTATTATTGGTAGCCGTAATCCTGGTGAGCAGGGAATACAGCCTCGAAAGACTCACAACATTTTTTGGACAGGGTGACCCATTGAACGAAGCTTATCAAACAAATCAATCTTTGATCGCGCTCGGATCCGGGTCAATGTTCGGGGTTGGAATTGGCAATAGCTGGCAGAAGATGTTCTACCTGCCTGTAGCTCACACCGATTTTCTGTTAGCGATAATCGGGGAGGAATTAGGTTTTGTCGGTACGATGGCAGTAATGGTAGGCTTCCTTGTTTTTTGCTGGCGTGGCATTAAAATCGCTCTCAGGGCGAGAGACAAGCTCGGATTCCTGATCGCCAACGGTATAACCGCTTTCATCTTTGTTCATTTCGCGATAAACGTAGGAGTGGTAACAGATCTGCTGCCAAACACCGGAATACCTCTCCCCTTCATGAGCTACGGTGGTACATTCCTGCTATTTTCAATGATGGGAGTAGGGATATTATTGAACATTTCCACACAGTTACAGTGCAGCCTTAACGATGATGTCGAAACTGCCGTTCAGGAAAAATTAGTGACACAAGCCAGGCAATTAGCTTTGAACAGGCAAAAAATAAGTTTTCAAGTTTCAGAACCTTTACAACGAAGAATAAAGAATAATGAAATACATAATCGCAGGTGGAGGAACAGGCGGACATTTAGTCCCAGCACTTAACCTTGCAGATGAAATCATGAGACAAGATAAAAACGCAGAGATCCTATTCATATCTGACAGGGAACGAATGGGTAAAAAAATGATAGAAAATAAAGGATATAACGTTCGCGCTATTGACGTTTACCCGCTTTACAGGGAGTTCAGGTTAAGAACGCTTAAGAGTTTTCTGAAGCTTTTTCTCGCGGCTGGGCAGTCGATATCGATCATAAAGCGCTACAAGCCAGACGTTGCGTTAGGAACCGGCGGTTATGTAAGCGGTCCCGTGGTACTTTTCTCTGCGATCATGGGAACTCCCAGCGTCATTCAGGAGCAAAACAGCATTCCGGGCTTGACCACTAAACTCCTGAGTTTATGGGCTAAAGAAATTTACATGAATTATCCAGGTGCGAAAATGCCTCTCTGCGCTAAAAGAAAGATAAAAGTGACTGGTAACCCGATAAATTTCGAAAAATCCGGTACGAGCAAAGGTACTATCCTGAAAGAGCTTGGATTTGACGAATCAAAATTCGTGCTTCTCCTTACCGGGGGAAGCCAGGGCGCAAGTTCCCTTAACATCGCTCTCTTCAAGCTACTCGAGAAAGGATTGCTCGATAAGAATATCCAAATAATCTGGCAAACCGGGAAGAACGACTTCTCAAAATACAATAAAATAATAGATGAACTGGATTACAAAATGCATATTTTCCCATTTTCTGATAAAATGGACCGTTTATACAGCGTTACAGACCTCATAGTATGCAGGGCAGGCGCTTTGACCCTCTCCGAGGTCTCGGCATGGGGTTTACCCGCGGTGATCATTCCCTATCCTCACGCTACTGGAAACCATCAATACTGGAACGCCAGGTATTATGTTGAAAAAACCGGTACATTATTATTGACAAATAATGAATTAAATGATAAATTATTATTCGAAGCTATAAACACCTTGTATAAAGATGACCAGAGACGATTGAAAATATCTGACGCGATGAAACGGTTGTCTTTACCTGAAGCAAAAACTACAATAGCGAAACGAATAATAAGACTGGCAAAAACTGATTATAACGGTTAGAGGACAATGTTTAGAAAGGTAAAAAAACTACATTTTGTTGGTATCGGCGGTAGTGGTATGTCCGGGATCGCGGAGGTATTATTGAACATGGGATACGTGGTGACCGGTTCTGATCTGCGGATTTCGACGGTAACCCAGCATTTAGAGGAGCTTGGAGCTATCATTTACCAGGGGCATACTGCTGAAAATGTTGGAGATGCCGATGTTGTTGTCATATCCTCGGCGGTCAGGGGAGACAATGTGGAGATCCATGCAGCGGCTGAAAAGAATATTCCCATAATCAGGAGAGCAGAGATGTTGGCGGAGCTTATGAGAATGAAGTATGGTATTGCTGTTGCCGGCACTCACGGCAAGAGCACGACCACTTCACTGATTGGAGAGATACTAGTAATCGGGGATTTTGATCCTACCATCATAGTTGGCGGCAAAGTAGTGAACCTGAAGTCTGGCGCAAAGCTGGGTACGAGCAAGTACCTGGTAGCGGAAGCTGACGAGTTCGACCGTTCCTTTCTCAGGCTTGCCCCGACTATTGCGCTTGTTACGAATCTGGAACCCGAACACATGGAATGCTACACTGATTTTGAGGACTTGAAGAGAGCTTTTGTTGAATTCATGAACAAGGTTCCTTTTTACGGCGCTGTGATCGTCTGCCTTGACGAGACAAACCTTCAGGAAGTGATACCTGAGATAGACCGCAAGGTGATAACTTACGGGCTTTCAACACAGGCTGACCTGAGAGCGACCAAGATCACTTTTGCTGAAAACACGAGTACATTCGAAGTGGAAGCCAGGGGCAAGAACCTTGGCGAGGTCTTCGTGAAGCTTCTCGGTTTGCATAATGTGAAGAACACGCTGGCTGCAATAGCGGCCAGTCTGGAAATCGGTATTCCCTTTGAGCATATCAGGAAAGCGCTCGCTCAATTTTCGGGAGTGTATCGAAGGTTCCAGATCAAAGGCGAGAAAGCAGGAGTAATGGTCGTGGACGATTTCGCTCATCACCCGACCGAGGTCAAGGCGACCCTGCAAGCCAGCAAACTCGGTTATTCAAAGCGGACCGTAGCGATATTCCAGCCGCATCTCTACAGCAGAACCCAGCAATTCTACCAGGAATTCGGGAAGGCTTTCCTTTACTCTGATGTCCTTATCGTTACTGATGTTTACCCGTCGCGTGAAGACCCTATCGAGGGTGTAAACGGGAACCTTATAGTGCAGGCAGCCAAGAATTTCGGGCATAGAAATGCCATTTACATACCGGACAAGGAGACGTTACCGGAGAAAGTGTTGCCCCTTCTGGAGGAAAACGACATGGTGATAACCATGGGAGCGGGTAACATCTACAAAGTCGGTGAAAAATTATTGGAACTACTGGAGAAAAAATCAGCTCAGACGGAGAGTCATCCATTGACCTTTGATATGTGAGATTGTAAGTAACTATGCAAAAAGTATTAACAGAAATTAAAGATTTTGTCAAGAAAGTTGAATACAAAGCGCCCCTCGCGCCTTATACTTCCTTCAAGATCGGAGGTCCCGCTGAAGTTATGGTGACTATTGAGAAGCCCAAAGAACTCGAGACCCTTATCAAATTCATCAACGAAAATGACCTTGATTATTTCGTACTTGGCGAAGGTACGAACGTTCTGGTTTCAGACAAAGGTTATAAAGGGATAGTGATAAAATTCGGAAACAGCTTCACCAAGATCAAGACCGACAAAAGTACACTGATAGTTGGCTCTGCCACATTGCTGCGAAGTATTATAAAGAAAGCTTCCGAGAGCGGATTATCCGGTATCGAACACCTGGCTGGAATACCGGGAAGCCTTGGAGGCGCGGTGAAAATGAATGCCAGCGCGTGGGAAACGGAGATATCTCAGGCAATTATTAGAATCGATGGATATAACAGCCAGGGAGAAAAGATAGAGTACATTCCCAGGGAGAGTGATTGGGGATACCGGAAATTCAAGTACGAAGAGATAGCATTCATAACGAGTTGCAGCCTTCGCTTAAATCCCTTCTATTACAAGAGAATAAAAGAGAAGATAGACGGTGTTCTCGCTTATCGCAAGAGTTCACAGCCTGCAAATCCAAGGAGCGCGGGATGTGTTTTTAAAAACCCCAGATATTTCCATGCAGGCAAAATAATCGAGAAATTGGACCTTAAAGGCTATAAAATAGGCGGCGCGCAAGTATCAGAAGAGCACGCGAATTTTATTATAAACCTGGGAAAAGCAAAAGCATCCGATGTAAACAAGATGATCGAAGAAATCCAAGCAAGAGTGCTGCAAAAATTCGGTATCAAACTTGAGCTTGAAATTATCAAACTCGGAGAATTTTAGGAAAGAATTCGAATGAGTAAGAAATCCAATAAAAGAGCAAAGATATGGATCCTGGTGGTCCTGACTGTCATTTTCCTTGCCTCGAGCTGCTATGTATTCAGTTCCACGGAATTCAACATTAAGAATATCCAGATTATCGGGAATATTAATGTTAATGATCAGGAGATCAAGATGTTGCTGCCCTTTGCTGACGAAAACATATTCTTACTCCCTATTAAGTCCTCCGAAAAGCGTTTGAAGCAGGACCCAAGAATACAAACTGCCAGGATAACCAGGAGTCTACCAAATACGGTTACTGTTTATATAAAGGAGAAGGTTCCGGTAGTTCTCCTGAATTTCCAGGAAATATATGGCTTGACGACGGAGTGTGAACCTATACCGATCAAGTACCCGCATTTAATCCCAAATCTGCCCATAATAACTGGGATCGAACCCGGACTCGATCTTATCCCGTTCGAGAAATTGGAATCGAAGAAATTGGATTGTGGGATGTCCTTCTTCAACTCCTTGAGTTCTGACAGGTTCTGGCTGATGGACAGGATATCCGAGATTAACGTAAGCGATCCTGAGAACCTGCGTGTATTCCTTCTCAGCGATGGTTTGGAAGTGAATTTAGGTTCCGGGTCTTACGGCGATAAAATGGAGAAGCTTCTGATGGTGCTGAAGAACGTTCAGAATGAGCGAGAAGCATTGAGGCAAATAGATTTAAGTTACAAAAATTGTGCTGTTTTAAAATACAAAAAGAGAGTTGCAGATCTTTAAATTTTCTAAGAGGTGATTAAGATGAGTGAAACCATTGCAGGATTAGACATAGGCACAAGTAAAACCGTATTTATTATTGTTGACGAGAGCGAAGCTGGGGAGTTGTGTCTTCTTGGTTTTGGGGAATCCAAAACTGAGGGAGTGGTAAATGGTGTCATCGTGAATCCTGAAAAAGCGGAGAAAACTATTCTGAAGGCATATAACGACGCCCAGAAGATAGCTGATGTCAAAGTGAAATCCGTGATATGCTGTCTGAATGGCGAGCATTTGAAGTCGATATCTTCCCGTGGTGTGACCGCCGTACCGAAGAGTCAGGAGGAGATAACTGCGGCTGATGTGGTCAAGGTAAAAAAGGCGGCTGAGACAATAGTGCTGCCCCAGGATACGCAGATCATCGATTCCATAGTCCAGGATTTTTCTGTGGACGGTCAGGAAGGAATTCTGGACCCGGTAGGCATGATAGGAGTACGCATGGAAGCGAACGTAACCATGATTACTGCTGACGTTGTTAAGGTGCAGAGTCTGCACAGGGCGTTGCAGAAAGCTGGGCTGGAGGTTGCAAACCTCTACCCTACCGCTATCTGTTCCGCCGAAGCTGTCCTGACTCCTGAGGAAAGGGAAGTTGGAATAGCCATGCTCGACATAGGCGCTGGAACAACGAATATCGCTATCTACAAAAAGGGTAAACCTGTTATGATAAGCGTTATCAAGTACGCTGGTGAAAGCATTTCAAAGGATATCAGCATCGGGCTTCAGCTTCCTATCAAGCAGGCGGAGGATTTGAAATTAAGCAACGGCTTTGCGACCCAGTCGAAGGTCGAAGAGGGAAGCGTGGTAAACGTTCCCAGTTTAGGCGGCAGAGAAACCAAGATGATATCGAGTCAGTTTCTCGCGAAGATAATCGAAGCTCGTATCGAGGAGATATTGATAATCGCGAAGGAGCAGCTGGAAAGCTTCTGCCCACTGAAGAGCATTGCCGGAGGGATAGTGATAACAGGTGGAAGCTCCCAATTGAAAGGTCTGGTTGAGCTTGCAGAAAGGATATTCAATATCCCCGTCAGATTGGGCATTCCGAAGATCGCTGGTGAAATCGAAGAGTTCGCGAACAGCCCGGTCTATTCATCGGTCATCGGGTCAGTTATCTACCATTCGCGCAAGAAGACAGAATACGAGTTGGACCTGATGTACGAGGAAAAGAAGATGGGCAAATTCTGGACCAAGATAAGAAAATGGCTTTTAAGAAAATTATAGATAAAGAGAAAAATATAAAATGAAATTCCAAGGAGGTGTACTGTGGTTTTCGAATTAGACCCAGAAAACAAAATGATGAGCGTGGCTCGTCTGAAGGTTATTGGTTGTGGTGGTGCTGGGGGAAACGCGATCGACAGGATGATCGCAGCAGAATTAAGAGATGTTGAGTTCGTAGCTGTGAACACAGATCTGCAGGCGTTAATGAGGAACTCGGCAGCTCAGAAGGTACAGATCGGCGCGCGCTGCACACGCGGCTTAGGCGCTGGCGGCGACCCCAATATCGGCATGAAGGCAGCGGAAGAAGACCGCGAAACTGTCGCTGACATGCTCCAGGATACCGACATGGTATTCATAACTGCCGGAATGGGAGGCGGAACCGGCACTGGCGCTGCTCCTATCATCGCTGAGATCGCAAAGGACCAAAACTGCCTCACAGTCGCGGTCGTAACCAAGCCGTTCGACTTCGAAAGAGGCCGCAGAAGAAAGACCGCGGAAAAAGGTATAGCAGAGCTGAAGGAAAAAGTGGATACACTTATCGTAATACCGAACCAGAGATTGCTCAGTATCACTGACGATGACATTACTCTTGTAGAGGCGTTCCAGATAGCTGACGAGGTTCTCCTGAACGCGACGAGGGGTATCTCTGACCTGATAACGGTTCCCGGGATCATCAACCTGGACTTTGCTGACGTGAAGGCGGTCCTGACGGATATGGGCGGCGACGCGCTTATGGGTAACGGGATCGGCAGCGGTCCGAACAAAGCCCTCGAAGCGGCGAAATCCGCGATCTCTTCACCGCTCCTGGAAGGAGTCTCAATCGAAGGCGCGAAAGGCGTCCTGATTAATATCACATGCGGTACCGAGTGCAAACTAAGGGAAGTGAACGAAGCCGCGTCATTGATATCCGAAGTTGCCGGCGAAGACGCCAACATTATCTTCGGGTCTGTTGTAGATCCAAATGCCGGAGATGAAATGAGGGTTACTGTTATCGCTGCTGGATTCCAGAAGAAGCAGGTGAAGCAATTCTATCAGCACCGCGAGCCGCAGGTAGTGAACCTGTTCGACAAGAAGTTCGACATGTCTTCCATATCCGAAGAGGCTGAAGAAGAGATAATTCACGAGATCGAGGACGAGTTCGACAGGCTGGAGAATGACGATCATGATGTCGACCCGATGATGAACGCAGACTTCGCTCCGGTTACCAGCAACGACATGGAAATACCGGCATATATGCGTAAGCATAATATGAACAATAATTCGTAAACATGGACTATTATATAGAATAATTTGTCCTTTCAAAATTCTCTCTCTTACCCCCTTGGGCACTTCTCCCAACCCCCTGGGAGGGGTGCCTTTTTATTTTGGTTGAATTATGAATATCGATTGACGAATAAAGAATTAAGAAGGGGGAAAAACAAAAATCAATTATCATTGGGCAATTAGCAATTATCAAAGAAAAATAAAAATGGGGCGGGTGTAGAAGTGCGTTGACTTTGTATGCTGTAATTTACAAAAAAGAATTCAAAATCTTATACTAAATTTATAATAACATTAAAATTAACATTGTGTCTGCAT
>JAFGQG010000166.1 GCA_016935765.1 bacterium | reverse complement strand
GAAGGTTACGAACTGGTTGAATTAAAAGAAACCGGACATGGGCGGTCAAGGAAATTGAGTATTTTCCTTTACCATCCGAATGGATTTAGTATCGGCGATTGCGCCAGGCTAAGCAGGAGAATATCAGATCTTCTGGACACGGAAGACATAATAAAGACAAGATATTTCCTGGAAGTATCGTCACCCGGTCTGGATAGAAAGTTGGAAACCCTTAGAGATTTTACCAGAAATATCGGCGAGACCATGACAGTATTCAAAAAGGATGGAAAAAATCTTGAAGGTAAGCTTATTGGAGAAAAGGATAAGCACCTGATTCTAATCGTTGATGATGAAAAGATACTAATACCTATGAACGAAATTTCTTATGGTAAAATAACTATTTAGAATGGAAAGGATCATGGCTGAGGAACTAACAAACATGCATTTTGTGGACGCCTTTGAGGACATAATAACTGAGAAAGGTCTTGAAAAAGAGGTCGTTCTTGAAACACTGGAAGAGGCTATAAAAATAGCGATAAAGAATAAGTATGGTTACAGTGAGAATATTTTGGTGGAGATAGACCCGGATTTAGGTCTTTTGGAAGTAAGCGCTGAAAAGGAAATTGTAGAGAAGGTTGAAAATGATGCTCTTGAGATATCGCTGGAGGATGCAACGGAAATAAATCCCAAAGCTAAGTTGGGGAAAACGGTAAAAATAAAACTGGATCCCTCCACTTTCGGAAGAAACGCTATACTTGCCGCTAAACAGAGACTCATTCAAAAAATATACGAAGCTGAAAGGGAGAGAATTTACGGCGATTATCAACACAAAGTGGGTGAGGTTGTTACAGGAAGCGTTCAGAGATTCGAAGGTGGAAGTGTTGTGGTTAACCTTGGAAAAGCGGAGGGTGTGATTCCGAAGAAAGAGCAGCTGCCAAATGAGTTTTACCAAAGGGGTCGAACCGTTAGGGCATACGTAAAGGAAGTGAAGAAGGAGACTAAAGGACCCCAGATCATATTATCCAGGACAGCCCCTGAATTTTTAAAGAAACTGTTCGAATTTGAGGTGCCCGAGATATACGAAGGCAGGGTTGCGCTTAACGTTATAGCGCGGGATCCCGGAAAAAGATCCAAGATAGCGGTGTCATCCATAGATACGAAGATAGACCCGGTTGGAGCGTGTGTTGGTCTTAAGGGTGTTAGAGTTCAAAGCATTGTTAAAGAATTGAACAATGAGAAGATCGATGTTATTCGGTTTAATCCTGATCCTGAAACCTTCGTTTCCCGCGCACTCGCTCCTGCAGTTGTCATAGACTGTATTCTCTATCCCCAGGAGAAGAAAATAACCGTGGTGGTAAGCGATGACGAACTTTCCCTGGCAATTGGAAAGGGAGGCCAGAACGCGCGATTAGCAGCAAGATTGACCGGTTGGAAAATTACCATTTATGGAAAAAGCCAATATCCCCAGGTCCTTCTTGATATTAGTGAAATGGAAGGGGTTTCACCCGACCTGGTTGAGAAACTCAGAAAATTTGAGATAAACACTGTTCAGAAGCTAGCCAGAGTAGAAAGAAAAATGTTCGAGAGTATCCCGGAACTTTCGGATGAAGAAGTAGATCAACTGATCTCAGAAGCTAATAAGCTGGTGGATAAAATAAACGATGAGCACGCATTTGTGACAAAGACTTGATTGGAGGTTTCTTACTGTGGCTGAAAATAAAAGAATATATCAAGCGGCAAAAGAATTGAAAATGTCCAGTAAAGAGCTAATTGCTCTTCTTCAAAAGCTGGGCTACAAGGTAAAAAACCACATGGAAGTTGCCAGCCCCAGTATGTTGACGAAAGTTTATAAATCCCTTGAGATTGAGAAAAAGGAACAGCAGAAGAAAGGGAAAGCGCCAGAACCTGTTGTTGAAGAAAAAGAGGGAACAAAAAAGGCAAAACCCGCGCCACGTCCTAAAGAAAAGGAAGACCTGAAGCAGAAGAGACATAAAGAGATACTTGAAAGCATAACACAGGAAAAAGTCGAGGCGACTGTCAAGCAAACTCTAGCGAAGATGGAATTCGGTGCTCGAGGAAAAAGATATAAAAAGAAACAGGTCAGGGAAAGTGACAAAGATAGAAGCAGAATTCTGAAAGTACCTGAAAGTCTTACAGTCAGAGAAATCGCTCAACAATTGGGAGAATCACCCAACGAAATCATAAAGAAATGTCTTGATCTGGGATACATGGTTACTGTCAACCAGGGCTTGGATTTCGAAACAATGGCTTTGATAGCCGGGGAATATGGGTATGGAGTAGAAAAACTTGACGAATTTTTCCCTGGAGCTGAATTAGAGGAAAAGGAGTCCGAGTTAGCAGTCCGTCCTCCAGTAGTGACCGTGATGGGGCACGTTGACCACGGCAAGACGACCCTCCTTGACTATATCAGAAAATCAAACGTAGTTGCTGGCGAAAAGGGAGGTATAACTCAACACATAGGAGCTTATAATATTGAAACCGACTTTGGGAGAATAACCTTCATCGATACTCCCGGTCACGAAGCTTTTACGGCAATGCGCGCAAGAGGTTCACAAGCCACTGATATAGTGGTGATTATTATCGGTGCCGATGACGGCATTATGCCCCAGACTATTGAAGCTATAGATCACGCTAAGGCTGCCGGTGTGCCCATCATTATTGCTATCAATAAAACCGACCTGCCCAGCGCAAATGCATCTAATGTAAAGCACCAGCTTGCGGAAAACGATCTTTTGGTAGAGGAATTAGGCGGAGAAATACTATGCGCGGAGATAAGCGCCCTTAAAGGCAAAGGTGTGGATCATCTGCTGGAATTAATAAGCCTGCAATCAGAACTCCTTGAACTTACAGCGAACCCCAATAAAAACGCTGTAGGGGTTACATTGGAAGCCAAAATCGACAAGGGAAAAGGCCCTATCGCTACTATACTTGTACGTGAAGGTTCACTTCGTAATGGCGATCCTTTCGTGGTGGGTCTCGAATTCGGCAAGGTGAGACAAATGTTCGATGCCCAGGGTGAAACGATAGATGTGGCAACTCCATCTACCCCGGTGAGAATAATGGGAATATCCGGCATACCGGAAGTGGGCGACACATTTTTCGTTACCGATACGGAGCAGGAATCTCGAGAAATAAGTGAAACAAGAAGAACGCTGAAAAGGCAAGAAATAACTTCGAATCCCCCGAAAAAGATAATGCTCGAGGATTTGAAAACCCAGTTTGAAATGGGTGAAACCGAGTCTTTGAAGCTTGTGCTTAAAGCGGACGTTAAAGGTTCCCTTGGAGCGGTGAAAGATGTTCTCGAAAGTATCCAGTCCAGCAAGATAAAACTCGAGATAATCCACTCGAGTGTGGGGGCTATTACCGAAGCCGATATATTGCTTGCCTCGGCTTCAAACGCTGTTGTTATAGGGTTTAATGTTTTTCCGGACAACAGGGCGGAAAAAGCAATGCGACGAGAAAACATCGAAGTTAAAAGCTATGAAGTTATTTATGAACTCAAGCAGGAAATCATAAGCGCACTGGAAGGTATGCTTGAACCTAAAAAACAGGAAGAATACATTGGGGCTGCTGAAGTCAGACAGGTTTTCAAGATATCGGGTCAGGGGAGAATCGCTGGCTGTTATGTGACAGATGGAGTGGTGAGAAGAAGGACGAAGTTTAAAATTAAGAGAGATGAGGAGTATGTAGCGGAGGGAGAAATTTCTTCTCTCAAGCACTTTAAGGATGACGTTTCGGAAGTGAAGCAAGGCTTTGAATGCGGTATAAACATGGGAAGTTTTAGTGACATTCGGGAAGGTGATATTATTGAAGCTTACGAGGAGAAGGAAATAAAGCAAAAATTAGAGTAATTCACTTCGTAATACTTTTTTAAATCCCTAATCCATCAATGTGAAGTAAATGTTGTTTTTTTATACTATTTAGAGAGAAACCTTTAAAATTTTAAGGATTGATAACCCAAAGACCAGATTGATGTAGTAGCGAAGAATAGAAAGATGAAAATAGGAATTTGCACTATTGAGCTGCATATACCTTCTGTGAATTCATTAAAGGGGAAGAGAATGGTCTTGAAAAGCCTTCTGACAAATATAAAAAACAGGTACAACGTATCCGTCGCGGAGATAAAACATAACGATCTATGGCAGAGATCAACATTGGCGATCGTTACGGTATCCAAAGATTCGAAAAGAACATCAGAAGTACTGAGTCAGGTTGAAAACTTTATAAAAAAGAACCATAGGATACAAATAACCGATATCGACATTGAGACTATATGATATTATGGCAAAGAAAAGAATAAAGCAGTTGGAGCATATTTTACTGGACAAGATAAGCAGGATTCTAAGCGAGGATATGTCCGATCCTCGATTGGGATTGATTTCACTTACCGGGGTTGAGTTGAGCCCGGACGCGAAATTCGCTAAAATATACTATTCGGTACTGGGTTCCGACAGAGACCTGAAAAGTACAGAGATAGTTTTGACAAGAGCAGTAAAATATATTCAACTAAAACTGGCAAACATTGCTGGGTTAAGATATACACCACATATAGTGTTCATGCACGATGAGTCTGTTGAACACGGTTTTAAAATTGAAGAAATGCTGAGGGAAATTGGAGACACAGAAAGAGACGATTCAGAAGATAGCGGAGATAATCGAGAAGAATAATGCTTTTATTTTGGTCTCGCACAATGACCAGGATGGAGATGCCATTGGTTCCTTGATGGCTTTGGGGCTATACTTGAAGGAGCAGCGGGATAAAGACGTAGCTGTACACCTGAGGAACGGATTTCCCGCAAAGTATAATTTCCTGGTCGGGAGAATGAATGAGTTGAATAAGATGCCTAACCGACCAGACGTGATTTTCGTGCTGGACACTTCTTCCCCTGAAAGGATAGATAGCGGATTCTCAATATATGATCATCCGGACGCTTATGTGGTAAATATTGATCATCACAGCGACAATATCTATTTCGGGGATTTTAACTGGGTTGAATCCCATAGCCCGGCTGTTGGGGTGTTAATATATAATTTGCTTAATGAATTAGGAGCGGATTTTACACCTGATATCTCAACGAATCTTTATACTACCGTGTTGACGGACACAGGCGGTTTCATGTTCAGCAACACTACTCCGGAAGTACTCGAGATAGCCGCCTTTCTCACGAAAAAAGGAGCCCAACCAGGGTACATCGCAGGACAACTCTATCTGAACCATTCGATGAATTACCTTAAGAATATGGGCATCGCGCTTAATAATCTTAGGTTCTACGCCGAGGGTAAAATAATATTTCTGACACTCGATAATAGTTCAGTGAAAGCACTCCATTCATCATTCAGGGAAACCGAGGGCATTGTTGATTTTACACTTAGAGTTAAAGGGGCTATAGTCGGTGTTTTATTCAAAGAGATCAACAGCGATCTGATCAGGGTTTCGTTACGGTCTGACGGCACTATCGACGTTGCTCATATTTGTGCGGAATTTGGTGGAGGCGGTCACCATAATGCAGCGGGATGTACGTTCAATAATAATCTTATCGGAACTCAAGAAATAATTTTACATAAAATTCTGCACCAGATTAAAAATCATGATTGAAGAAGGGTTATTACTAATAAATAAAGAAAAAGGCAGAACCTCATTTCATGTAACTCAAGCGATCCGAAGATTTACAAAATTTAAGAAAGTTGGACATTTAGGCACGCTTGATCCCCAGGCTGAAGGATTGTTACCAATACTCTTAGGAAGAACTACCAAACTGGTGCCTTTTCTTATCAAGCTTGAAAAAGAATATGAGGGTACTATGGTTCTTGGAGAAGAAAGGGATACGATGGATGGTGAAGGCAATACTATTTCAACGGCTCCGGTGAAGGAGATCAGTAAAATGGAAGTGAATAAAACGTTTGAATCCTTCATAGGGTATATTCAACAGGTTCCACCCAAATATTCTGCGATCAAAATTAATGGGAAAGCATCGTATAAATGGGCTTCAAAAGGCATAGATAAACAGCTTCCTTCAAGAAAGGTGTATGTGAAAGATATCACTCCCACGAAAATATCCGGAAATGAAATAAGCTTCAATATTGTTTGCTCGAGAGGAGTTTACGTGAGAAGTATAGTCAGCGATTTCGGCAAGAAATTGGGAGTGGGGGCATACCTCTCGGCACTGACAAGAAAAAGGGTCGGGGGTTATTTACTAGAAGAAGCACTAACCCTGGAAGAAGTGAAGGAATTGATAAAAAGTTCAAATATTAATAAACACATTTTAGATTTTGACAGAGCCCTTGATTTTCTGCCGGAAATAACAGTCAGGGATGAGTACGTTGAGATGATTTATAATGGTGCTTCATTCCAGCCGTTTTTCTCGGATGATGTTGTTGATTTCCCTCAGGGAACCAAGGTTACGCTGAAAAACAGAAATGGTAATCTCCTGGGAATAGTAAGTTGGACTGGAAATGATTCTTCCCGGAAAACAGACAAAGATAGCTGTTGCGAATATATCAGGGTGTTTCCACCGCAAGATAATACCGGGCTTTAATAATAGAGTAATAGATTTATATCATTATGAAGATAATATCATTTGAAGACGAATTAAAAAGCAAGCTGCCCCATTTAACGTTGGTTGTAGGTGGGTTTGACGGTATCCATTTAGGGCATCAGAAACTTATTGAAGTAGTATTGGATAAGTCGAGATCGAACAATACGAAAAGCGGAATAGTAACGTTCGACCCGGTACCTAAAACCTTTTTTTCGGAAGGGGATCCCATTCGGTTGCTTAGTACAAAAAGCGAGAAGGTTGATATAATTAATAATAATTTTAGCCTTGACTACCTATTTTTCCTTGCCTTTAATAAAAAGATTGCTAATTTGAGTTACGAAAAATTTGTGTATGAATATGTCGTTAATACTTTCAACACGGAAGAGATTGTTGTAGGATATGATCATAGTTTTGGAAAAAATGCAGAAGGTAATATTGATAGTTTGCGGGTTCTGGGCAAAAAATACGGTTTTGCTGTTTCCGTAATCGAACCGGTTGTCGTTGGTGATGAACCTGTTAAAAGCAGCGAAATAAGAAGATTATTGAAGGAAGGCAATATAAAATCGGCTAACACAATGCTTGGATATAGTTACAAAATGACTTCAAAAGTGACAGGTGGAAGGAAAATAGGAGGCAAGATCGGTTATCCTACGGTTAATGTTGAACTGAATTCAGAGAAATGCGTTCCGCGAAACGGTGTCTATTTGGTTTCTTCGGTTTTTGACGGAAGGAAGAAATACGGTATGATGTATATAGGAACGAGTCCAACCGTCGGTTCCGTTGAAAGACACGGTGAAATTCATTACTTTGATTTCATTGATACACATACACCAGACAGGATAACCTATAAATTTCATAAATGGCTAAGAGATGATGTTGTATTCCCTTCAATTGAAGCGCTAAAATTCCAGCTTGCTGAAGACAAGAAATTAGCGCAGCAAATGATTAGTGAAGAATTATAAAACCTATTAAATAAACCATAGGAGGTTGTAGATTTGGCACAGGTAAAAGAAAGAAAGCATGAAATCATAGATGATTTCAAAAGACACGGTAAAGATTGTGGTTCTTCGGAGGTACAAATTGCCTTACTTACCGATAGGATCAACACCTTGACTGAACACTTTAAGGTCCATAAACATGATAATACCTCTAAGCGAGGCTTGCTGAGGTTGATCGGGAAGCGGAAACGCCTTCTCAAATACCTTAAAGACACAGATAATGAAAAATACCTTGAAACGATCAGTAGACTGGGTATAAGGAAATAGAAAAAGCTTAATGAAAAAGATGATGAAAAATCATACATCTTATTGGAGGAAAAATGCAGTCAGTAGAAGTTGAATTCAGTGGCAGGTTATTCTCTATGGAAACTGGCCGGTTTGCGAAGCAAGCGGACGGATCGATACTGATCCGCTATGGAGATACGATGCTAATTGTGACCGCGTGCGTAAGTGATGAACCCAAAACGGATTATAATTTTTTCCCACTCACAGTTGACTACAGGGAGAAGGCATACGCGGCTGGGAAGATACCAGGTGGATTCTTCAAGAGGGAAGGAAGACCACAAACAAGGGAAATTATTTCCGCAAGAATAACTGACAGGTCTATCAGACCACTGTTCCCTGATGATTTCAGGTACGAGGTACAGGTTGATATAGGTGTGATCTCATTTGATCAGGAGAATGATGCAGACATACTGGGTATAACAGGCGCATCTGCAGCCTTATTAGTTGCAGGGATTCCCTTTGAAGGACCTATTGGTGGTGTTAGAATTGGGAAGATCGGCGACAATTATATACTTAATCCAACACTCAGCGAAAAGGAAGAAAGCGAGCTGGAGTTGGTGATCGCAGGCAATGGAACTGATATAATCATGGTTGAAGGGGAAGCCAGAGAAGTATCGGAAGAAACTATACTCGGGGCTCTCAAGTTCGCCATGCCATATCTGAAGGAATTGGTGAATATTCAGGAAGAACTTGTGAAAAAAACGAAAGCCAGGCAAATGAAATACGAACCGGTGGAGGTTCCTAAGGAATTGTATAAAGCTGTTGAGAAGAAAGCTGAAAAGGATATAGAAAAATGCTTGAAAATTCGTTCGAAAATTGAAAGGGGCGCTAGTTTAAAACAGATAGTGAATGACGTGATCGAAAAACTTGCAGAGGATTTTCCCGAGAGTGAACAACAGATCTCCGACATTGTATATGAGATTGAAGGCATACTTATGAGAGAGCATATTTTCAAGAACAATGAGAGAATAGATGGAAGGAAGTTCAATGAGATAAGGGATATTAGCTGTGAGATCGGGCTTCTTCCCCGTACTCATGGTTCTGCCCTGTTCACGCGCGGCGAAACACAATCACTGTCAGTTGTAACTCTGGGTACCAAGCTGGATGAGAAGAGAATCGAGGATCTTGAAGGAGAATCCTGGAAGAGCTTTATGCTTCATTATAATTTCCCTGCTTTCAGCGTTGGGGAGATAAAACCAAACCGTGGTCCAGGCAGAAGAGAGATCGGACACGGGGTTTTAGCAGAAAGAGCCCTTCAAGGCATTCTGCCCAAAGAGGACGTTTTCCCCTACACGATCAGGATCGTTTCAGACATACTCGAATCAAATGGTTCATCCTCAATGGCTACAGTATGTGCGGGAAGTCTGGCGCTTATGGATGCCGCGGTTCCAATTAAAACCGCAGTAGCTGGCCTCGCGCTGGGATTGATAAAGGGCGAAAAAGAAGTCGTAATCCTGTCGGATATCATGGGTGAGGAAGACCACCACGGTGATATGGACTTTAAAGTGGCAGGCACCAAGGATGGTATAACCGCTTTCCAGATGGATATAAAGATAACCGGTTTGGACTTCGATATAATGGAGAAAGCTCTTTATCAAGCTCAAGAGGGTAGAATGAAGATCCTGGATATCATGAACAGTGCGATTCAGAAGCCTCGAGACGACATCTCCATGTACGCCCCGAGAATCCAAACGATGAAGATCAACCCGGAAAAAATAGGCGGACTGATCGGGACAGGCGGAAAAGTCATCAGGGCTATCCAGGAAGACAGCAACAGTAATATCGCCATCGAGGATGACGGTACACTTACTGTTTCAGCAAAAACAAAAGAAGACCTTAATAAAGCTATTCAACTGATAAAGGACGCTACTGAGGAACCCGAACTGAACAAAGTCTATTCCGGCGTTGTAAAAACCATAACGAACTTTGGCGCGTTCGTTGAAATTTTGCCAGGATATGAAGGCTTGCTGCATATTTCCGAAATCGAACACAAGAGAACCACATCGGTTGAAAGCGTTTTAAAAGTCGGACAACAGGTCGATGTCAAGGTAATCGGTATGGATGATAATGGGAAAATCAGATTAAGCAGGAAAGCACTTCTTAAAAAAGATCAATAAAATCCAGAGAGATGGCAAAAAAGTTATCCATTATTGAATTGCATTCCTTAATCGTTTGTAAAAAACCTTTGCTTTTCTTACTGGATTATGATGGTACACTATCCCATATTGCGCCTACTCCCGATGAAGCGGTTCCCGCTGACGGGGCGGTTGATGTCCTGGAAAATTTGGTTGGAAAGAAGGAAGCTGTTCTGGGTATAATTAGCGGTCGTCCTCTCAAAGAGCTAAAAAAATTCATACCGATCGATGGGATCATTTTCGTTGGAGCGCATGGTGCGTTTATAGAGACTAACAGGGGTGATCTAACGTCGATTGTTGATGTAGCTGAAGTAAATCCCTCTATTACTGAGGTTCACAAAAGTGCAGTAAAATTTACTGATGGTAAATCAGGTTTCCTGATAGAAGACAAGAAAGTATCAGTAGCTTTGCATTTCCGTTTAGCTGATGATAAAGAAGCCGAAGCCGTACTTACTAACTGGAAAAATGAAATTAAACCCTTGCTTAAAAAGAACAAATTAGAGCTGCATTATGGCAAAAAAGTGGCTGAAGTCAGACCACAGGGCGCTGATAAAGGGGTTGCAGTTAATTACATTATAGAGAACTTCTGTAAGAAGAACGATTATCCGGTTTATATCGGTGACGATACAACTGATGAAGATGCTTTTAAAGTGTTGAAGAAAAGGGGGTTGACCATCCTCGTGTCTGATGTGGAGAGACCCACCTCAGCTCAATACAGGATCGAGAATCCCGACGATGTTGTGGAGCTTTTAAAAAACGTTGCCGATGACCTTGAATAACTCATAATTGATAATTGAAAAATTCAATAAGCCGTTTGTCTACAGTGTTTTAAAACAAAGGGGAAGTCTATGAATGGAACGGAAAGCATTGTTCCCGAGAAGAAAAACAAAGCCAAACCCTGGCTGGTCGGTTTAGGTATTGGATGCGGTGTTATTATTGTTATTATCGTTTTAGTGATCGTCTTTGCGTACAAGGGCTGTTCAGACCTGGTCGATGTAGGAAAAGGTATGACAATCTCTGAGATGAGACTGCTCGTGATGAATAATCTTTCTGACTCCACGTACATGGATATTTACGATCTGTCCTTTGATGAGCTTGAAAGACTGAATGACAATGGAAAAGTCAAACTAAGCGACATTTTGATACTATCTGACAAAATGGAACAGATTCAGGCAGATAATCTTGTAACTGACGAAGAGATCGAAGAATTGATCAAAAACGTCGATAAAATTATTGAAGATTCTCGGTAGAACCGGACGGTTTTAAAACGGATACAGAAAACCTGCAGAAAGCAGGAAATCCGGTGCGCCGTCATCAAGCCCGATACCTAAAGCGCCTCTCAATCTGCCTCCCATGCTCAGCTTATAATCTACTCCGCCTGTGAGAAGCATATAATCGCCTTCAGTCCAGATATTTAACTCGCTGACGACACTTATTTGTTCATTTATCGGGAAAATCCCGCCGCCTCCAAGAAGAAAAGATGTTTCGTATTCGGTTTTCTCCTTAAGCTCATATCCCTCGATTTCATAAGTAGTAGTTTCAAAAAAGTCCAATCCGAGAGTTCCTGATACTTGGATACCACCCGTAAACGAATGTCTTAAAGCGCCAAAAGCTCCGAAGTTCAATCTGCTTTGCCCAATTTTCTCTTCTCCAATGGGGAGAGTGACATAACCGCCGGCGGATACTTTAGTAATCCCGGGGAGAAAATTGTAACGTCCGGAAACAGTTAAGTCCGTAAGCCCTGATTCTCCATCGCCTTCATCCGGACTCCAACTTAAAAATCCGATCTGACCCGCAACCTCAATGGCTTCAGTTATCGGGAAACCGCCCTGAATACCAAACTGAAAAGATTTGAAGTACTCATAAGTGCTGAAGATCAGTCCTGCTTCACCATAAGGGGAAGGGAAAACGACAGCATCCTTCAAATAAGTTTGAAAAATATGAACATCATCAGCCTGGTTCTTTTGAGCGTACGAGAATGCAGCACAAAGAATCAAAACGATTACTGACAACGACGCTACTTTTTTCACTTTACCTCCATTCTATTACGTTACTTGTTTTTCTATTCTTGCTTGATAATTTATATAATTCGCAGAAATACGCAAGGATATTTTCTCCAAGAATTGAAAATGAAAATTGAATTTCAGGGGGTTTCAATATACAGGACCGGCGGAACATCGTTCAATATAAAAGACTCAATCGATATTTTTTTGTAAAAAAATATTGACATTGGAATTGTGGTTATTAAATTGTTATCTATATTTTAAACTGAACAGGAGGTGAATGCATTTAATTATTGAAAAGGTTTGAATGAAGGAAGAAAGGTGATTTGTCATGATGACCTATTCAAGAAGAATAATAAATGCATTTTCTAAGGTGAAAAAAGACTCCTTTTCAGGATTTTCGTCATCAACAGGTATCTCTTTTATTAAATTTTTTACTGTTATTTTAATGAAATTATTGTAAAATAATTTTTTAGTGTTTTATTAATAGACTTAACAATTTACAGATTAAGGAGACAAATAAAATGACAAGAGCAAAGAACATAACCTCAATAAGTATAGTTCTTATATTAATAGGCTTTGTTTGTGGAATAATTTTTACTGGTTCATTTGATCTGATGAAATTCAGCGGGGCTGAGGAAAAAGCATCTAACGCGATTGAGAATTCTACTAATGGAATACCCTCATCAAAAACATTCGTGGAAGTCGCTGAAGAAGCTAAAGCGTGGATAGTATCTATAACCAGCGAAAAGTCCGTTAAGATAAAGCAGTTCGATTTTGGTCTTCCGTTCGATGACGAAGGTTTCTGGGAGAAATTTTTTAACGTTCCTGAGGAAGAATTGAAAGAAAAGGGGCTTGGCTCAGGGGTCATAATAACTGCTGATGGGTATATATTAACGAATTATCATGTTATCTCCCAGGCAGAGGTTATTACGGTAAGGTTTAATGATAAAAAATATGATGCCGAAGTTAAAGGAAGCGATAAAAAAACAGATCTTGCGGTAATCAAGATAGAGGCTGAAGAGCCATTTCCAACAGCCAAACTTGGTAATTCTGATGAGATTAAAGTGGGAGAATGGGTATTGGCAGTAGGTGCCCCCTTTGGATTGGAACACAGTGTTACAGCAGGCATTATAAGCGCGGTTGGCAGAGCAAACATCAACCTCGCGGATTATGAGGATTTTATTCAGACGGATGCCGCTATAAACCCGGGCAACTCCGGTGGAGCTCTGGTCAACCTCCGCGGTGAAGTAATAGGTATCAACACCGCGATCGCCTCGCGAACCGGAGGATATCAGGGAGTGGGTTTCGCAATCCCTGTCAATATGGCTAAGTTAGTTACCGAATCGCTAATTGAAGAAGGACATGTTGTAAGAGGCTGGCTGGGAATAATGATACAGAACATCGATGAGGATATGGCTAAGGGTCTTAACCTGGAATCAACGAAGGGAGTTCTTGTAGGTCAGGTTCTTGAGGATACTCCAGCTGAAAAGGCTGGTTTAAAAGTTGGTGACGTCATAATTGAAATGAACGGCGCGGAAATGGAAAATACTTACACTCTCAGGAATAAAATAGCTGCAACAAAACCGGGAACCGAGGTAGAATTAACCATCGTCAGGAAGGGCAAGGAAAAAACTGTTACGATCGAATTGGGAACACTCCCGGAAGATGAGGAAGTCATCAAGGAAGAAAAAACAGAAAGCGCTAAAAAACTTGGTATAGTTGCAGAAAAATTAACTGAGACTCTGGCTGAAAAAATGGGTTACCAAGATGAAGAGGGCGTTGTTATTTTCTCAGTCGATGCAGGTTCACCTGCCGCTGAAGCGGGTTTGAAAAAAGGTGATCTTATCAAAGAAGTGAACCAAAACACAATTACAACGGTGAAAGAATACGAAGCCGCAATAGAAGAAGCTAGACCCGGAGAAGTTGTACTTCTGCTTGTTCGAAGAGAAGATAAAACTTTCTTTGTAGCGCTTAGAGTTCCTGAAAAAGAATAAGAAAATGGAATTAATAGCCTTTAATATTCATAGGTTTTTGTGATATGCAGCAATATATAATTATCTATAAAAAAGGTGTGAATAGTATGAAAAAATTATTGGTTATTACAATATTATTATTGATGTTTTCACTTGGATTTTCGCAGGATACTCTAAATGAAGGAACGGATAGCCAGGCGGTGGGATTAAGTACTCCTGAAGATTCATCCATGCTTGCTTCAGTTCCCGTTTGGGAGGATCTTACGATTAAAGCCTTCGTTAATAAGGATTCCCTTCCTGAGAACGATACCCTCTTGTTAACCGTGCAGGTGGAGTTAATCGGAAATCCTGACATATACGAGTTTTCGGAAGTAGAACCACCTGAGGTGTCGCACCTGGACCTTATAAGCAGCGCATCACGCAATAGATCCGAAGTGAAGAACGGTAAGACCTTAATGTATAAGGAGTACCTGTTCTATTATAATCCGATATCGATGGGAATGGCTTATATAAATCCTGTTAACCTGAAATATAAGCATATACCGCTGGATAAAACCAGGACTCTTCAAACCTCGCGTATCGGTATTAAAGTTACAGAACCGCTTATACCCAATGATAAATCTATATTGCCTTTGATCATGTTAATTGTTGTAGCTTTTACCGCAGGTGCGGCAATACTGATTTGGGTATATTTCAGAAACAAAAAACGGAAGTCCATCGAAGTGGAAGAATCCAAACCCATGGAGGAGGAACTTTTGACCGAGCTTAAAGGGACTAAAAAGCTTTTGGAAGCGGGTGATATTTCTGACTATTTCGGGTCAATTTCTCAGATAACCAGGCGCTATCTTCGAGAAGCTTTGGGGATCGAAGCAATGGGCATTCCGACAAAAGAGTTGATAGGCAAATTGGAAGAGTTGAACGTGGATGATAAACTGCTTGACAGAACTCAGAGAGTACTGACAGTATGCGACATGGTCAGATTTGCAAGGCATGAAGCTACACAGCTTGAAAAGGATGATGTATACATGAATCTGGAGATGGTCTTAACTGAAAGCCTTATGAACAAATCGGATGAGAACAGAAAAAATGAAACTTAATATTATTGACAAATATAAAATTTACTGTTAAATAAAACAGGAGGAAAAATGCACGAGGACATTCAAGCCCTGAACGAGAAAATAAAAAAGGAAAGCCAATTCATAAAGGATATTACCAATGAGATTGAGAAGGTGATAGTAGGTCAGAAGAACATGGTGGAAAGATTGTTGATTGCGCTGCTTTCTGATGGGCACTTACTGCTGGAGGGTGTGCCTGGATTGGCAAAAACGTTAGCTATCAGTACGCTATCCACAATTATTAAAACTAAATTTCAGCGGATTCAATTTACTCCGGATCTACTTCCCGCGGATCTGGTTGGAACTCTTATTTACAACCAGCAGGAGGCTTGTTTCACAACGAAGAAGGGTCCTATTTTTTCAAACCTGATATTAGCGGACGAGATCAACCGCGCGCCTGCCAAAGTGCAATCGGCTCTACTGGAATGTATGCAGGAGCGGCAGGTGACAATTGGTGAGAATACTTTCAAGATGGATGAACCTTTTATGGTGCTTGCTACTCAAAACCCGATAGAGCAGCATGGAACTTATCCGCTTCCTGAGGCTCAGGTGGATCGTTTTATGCTGAAGGTAGTCATCGGTTATCCCAATAAGGAGGAAGAAAAGAAGATAATGGAATTGCATTCCCCGATCAACCCTCCCGTTGCGTCCCCTTGCATTGATCCCGAAGCGATATTGAAAGCCAGGAAAGTCGTAAGAGAGGTCTATGTGGACGAGAAGATAGAGAATTACATACTTGATATAATCTTCGCGACCAGGTACCCAGAAAAGTACGGTTTGGAGGAAATAAAGGACCTGGTTAGTTACGGCGCTTCTCCAAGAGCGTCTTTATATATGAAAACCACCTCCTGCGCTCATGCGTTCCTTATGGGACGGGGTTACGTTACTCCGGAGGATGTCAGGGCAATGGCGATGGATGTTCTGAGACATAGGGTTATAGTATCGTACGAAGCTGAAGCAGAAGAAGTCAGTTCGGAAGATATTATCAGACGAATACTCGGTAAGATAGAAGTACCGTAAAGACAAGTAAAGAATGAAACACAGGTGATGTTTTAACTTATATATTTGAAGTAAAATGAATATTATATTACTTATATCATTAATAGTATTAACCATAGCTTTAGCGCTGACGGTTTTCTTTTTATTCAGGAGTCGCAGGAAGCTTCGCGAGGCACGTGAACATGGGTTTGTAGGCATACCCAAGGATATACTTCGAAGGATAAGAAAGCTGGATATAATGACTCGAAGATGGGTGAACGATGTCTTCTCGGGTGAATATCACAGCGTGTTCAAGGGGAGGGGTATGGAGTTCGCGGAAGTCCGGGAGTACCAGGTTGGTGATGATATCAGAGCTATCGACTGGAACGTGACCGCCCGAATGGGAAAACCATACATCAAGATATTCGAAGAGGAGAGGGAACTGACCGTTATGCTGCTTGTTGACATTTCTTCCTCAGGTGAATTTGGGACAGTGAGCCAGATGAAGAGAGAGATAGCTCTTGAGATATGCGCGCTTTTAGCGTTTTCAGCTATCCAGAATAACGATAAGGTCGGATTAATTATGTTCACTGACATTGTCGAAAAATTCGTCCCGCCAAAGAAGGGTAAAACACATGTACTCAGGCTGCTCAGAGAGCTTCTCTATAATCAACCAAAGGACAGGGAAACCAATATAGCTGAAGCATTGGATTATATGAACAGGGTTTTGACCCGGAAAGGGATCGTATTCCTGGTATCGGACTTCATTGCGGAGGACTATAAAAAACCACTGGCTATTGCATCCCAGAGACATGACCTCGTGCCAATTATAATCACCGATCCTAGAGAGGAATCATTTCCCAAAGTTGGATTTATCGAACTCGAAGATGCTGAAACAGGTGAAAGGATGCTGTTGGATTCATCTGACTACCAGTTACGTAAGAAATTCACCAAGAACATTGCCGAGAATAAATTGAAGAGGGAGAAAATATTTAAATCAATCGGGCTGGATACTATTGATGTTTATACCGATAAACCTTACATTGATCCACTTGTTGCCTTTTTCAAGCAAAGGGCAAAGAGATACTGATGCCAAACATGTCAATAAATAAAAATGGCAGGTCAAAATGAACGATACATTAAATAAAACGCATACAAGCAAACTGATCCCACTTATTTCGGTTGCACTGAACGGTGTCCTTTTGGCTCTGGGGATAGTTATTGTCATCATATTGCTAAGTGGTGGTTATGCTAACAAGGGGAACATTTCCGACCTGGATCATGCGATAGAATATGCCAATTCATTATTGAACAACGAATTATATAATGAAGCCATATTTGAATTTGAAGAAATATTGAGGGTTTATGCTCCTGATGCCCAAAAAGCGGCTAACATAATATACACGACGGGGAACATTTACTATGCTGATTTGAGGGATTTTAAGGGCGCTTTAAAGCAATACTTGAAATTGAAAACCCTTTATCCTGACAGTCCACTACTTATGGAGGCTAATAAAAAGATCGTTTCTTGTCTCGATTATCTGGGAAGATCGGCTCAAGCACAGCAAACACTTGAGGAGTCGGTGGTACTGGGGGAGAAAAGCGCTACTCCGAAGGGGGGCAAGGTTGTCGCTAAGATCGGCTCGCGGGACATTACAATGAGGGAATTGAACGCGGCATTGAACAGGCTGCCGGATTATTTACTCGAAGAATTCAAGGGACCAACCGGTAAATACAATTTCTTAAATCAATATGTGGGTCAGGAATTGATGTACGATATGGCTCTTCGACGAGGCTATGATAAGAACCAGGAAGTGATCGACGATCTTCACGAGGTAACAAGGCAGATACTGATACGCAAGATCTACCAGGATGAGATTGGTGGAAAACTCGAGATCAAGGACGAAGATATAAAGTTTTACTACGAACAGCATAAGGATGAATATGCTGATAAAACCATGGATGAAGCTGTTCAGGAGATCCAGAAGAAATTGCAGATGCAGAAGATGCAGATCCTGGAGCAGGAACTAATCAGGAAAATGATGGATGCCGAAGGTGTCAGGTTCTTCCCCGAAAGCCTGGGTGTTGATCCGGATAAATTGGAACAGGAAATATCAGGAAACCAATGATAGAGGTCTAACTGTGAACAGGATGATAGCCATACTATTTCTTTTCTTCGCGTTGCCGGCACTGGTCTATAGCCAGGCTGAGGTAAGCTCGGAAGTAGATCGTACTAATATAACTATCGGTGACAGAATAACATACAAGATCCATATCGAATATGATAAGGGATTGGAAATATTAACCCCAGGATTAGGCGCAAACCTTGGTCAGTTTGAGATCCAGGATTTTTCAATCGGGGATGAAGTTGAAAAAGACGGCAGGATTTCACAAAGTTTTACATACATCATATCGACTTATGATACAGGTGAATGGGAAATACCTCCGACTGGTATAGCGTACAGGGATTCGTCGGGACAGGGAGGCATACTGAAAACACAACCGATAAAGATCAATGTTGAAAGCATCCTTGAACCTGGCGCACCTCCGGAGATCAAGGATGTTAAAGAGCCGATCATGCTTCCAAGGAGTTATAAGTGGCTTTACATCCTGGGCGGCGCGATCCTATTCATTGCTTTTTTAATAGCTTTAATAATCTACTGGCGGAAAAAGCGCGCTAAAGGTCTGGGATTGTTCGAACCTGAAAAACCAAAGATACCACCCTATGACCTCGCAATGCAGAGATTAAAAAGCCTCGATTATGAAGCGCTCGATGATGACCTGATGGTCAAAATATTTTACACATCGTTGTCTTTTATTCTCAGGGAATACTTCGAAGGAAGGTATGGATTCGACGCTTTAGAGCTTACTACCTTTGAGATATTGCAGCTTTGTCCCGAAGTTGGAATAGATGAGAACGTTAAAGAGAAGATTAGAAAGTCCCTTGAATTATGTGATCTGGTAAAATTCTCAAAGTATATTCCGCCAAAGGAATATCACGAAAAAACCTGGCAGGGAGTTTATGATATAATAGAGGAAACCAGGTTGGTGGAAGAAATAACGGTAGAAAACGTAGAAACTGAAGATGAATTTTCCCAGGAAGATGAGTCTCTTGAAACTTCAACTACAGAGGATGTAGAAGATGAATCTGCTTAGTACATTAGGGTTGAGCAATCTTCGTTTCGTGAACCCTGAATTTCTATTATTAATGTTATTGGCACCCTACATAGTGTATTGGGGACTCAGGAAGGATTACGGAGGGCGTGTTAAATTCTCATCGCTGGACCTCCTTGGGGATATTAAACCGAGCTGGCGAACCCAATGGAGAAAGATTCTCCCGTTTGTTCGAGCGTTCGTTATCGTATTCCTGTCGATTGCAATGGCGAGACCACAAGCTGGTAGGGAGGAGCAGAAGGTATATACTGAGGGTGTGGATATTATACTGATATTGGATACCTCTACCAGTATGAGGGCTGAGGATTTTAAACCCCAAAACAGATTGGGCGCGGCGAAGATGGTAGCAAAGGAATTTGTGCAGGGACGTGAGAATGACAGGATAGGGCTGGTCGTATTCGCGGGGAAGAGCTTCACTCAGTGCCCACTGACTCTGGATTATGGGATCATCCTGAATTTTATCGACCAGACCGAAATTGGAATGATTGAAGATGGTACGGCAATCGGTATGGCTATCGCTAATGCGGTTAACAGGTTAAAGGATTCCAAGGCTAAAAGCAAGGTCATAATACTCCTGACTGACGGCAGAAATAACCGTGGAGAGATCGATCCCGTAACGGCGGCAAAACTGGCAAATACTTTCGATATCAAGATATATTCCATCGGAGCGGGGAAAAGAGGCTATGCGCTTTACCCTGTAGATCATCCCTTCTTCGGTAAGCAGTACCAGAGAATGCCCGTGGAGATCGATGAAGAAACCCTTAGAGAAGTTGCACGTATAACTGGCGGTAAATATTTCCGGGCAACGGATACTGAAAAGTTGAGGGGCATCTATAAGGAAATTGACAGCATGGAAAAAACCAAAATCGAAGTGAAGAATTTCATGAGATACAAAGAGCTGTTCACTATTTTCCTGGTAATTGCCGGTTTGTTTCTGCTCCTGGATATCTGGCTTAGATATATAGTATTTAAGAAAATACCTTAAAATAATTAAAGGTTGAAAATGGTAAGATTCGCAAATGTACAAATATTTTATCTCCTGATCGGAATACCGCTGTTGATACTGTTATTTGTATTACTGGAAAAGCAGCGAAGGAGAATTTTACAGTTATTCGGAAATTTTGAGTTACTTTCCAGGTTAATGCCGGGAGTGAGTCCCAAGCAGAGACACTGGAAAATGGCTTTGATCGTCCTGGCATTTATGTTCCTGATCCTGGCACTTGCGAGACCTCAAATCGGAACCAAGCTGGAAAAGGTCAAGAGGGAAGGGATCGACCTGGTGATCGCGCTGGATGTCTCCGAATCGATGCTCGCTGAAGATGTAAAACCTAACAGGATGTCCAAAGCCAAGTACGAAGTAGCTTCGATAATTAACAAGCTCGAAGGTGACCGTATCGGTATTGTAACTTTTGCGGGTGACGCGTTCCTGCTTTGCCCGTTAACCACAGATTACGGCGCGGCTCTCATGCTTCTCGATGCAGTGGACACCAAAATTATCCCCGAGCAGGGGACCTCGATCGGACGAGCTCTGGAGGTAGCCCACAAAGCTTTCGTTGAGAAAGAACGTAAACACAAAGTCCTTCTGTTGATCACTGATGGCGAGGACCATGAAACTGAGCCACAGAAGATTGCCGAAGAGATGGGCAAGGAAGGTATCAAGATCTTCACGGTAGGCATTGGCTCGACAAAAGGAGTGCCAATCCCCATCTATAATGAATACGGCAATCAAACAGGCTTCAAGAAAAACAGGAAAGGCGAAGTTGTAACCACGAGATTAGACGAGCTTACTTTAGAGAAGATAGCTCTCATGACCGAAGGGAAATATTACAGGGCAACTCCCGGACAAGCTGAACTCGACGATATCTATGATGCTATTTCTAAAATGGAAAAGAAGGAATTCGAGCAGAAAAAATTCACGCAGTTCGAGGATAGATTTCAGTATTTCCTTGCGGTAGCAATCCTGCTGTTGCTGGCTGAAACCTTCATACCTGAAAGAAAGAGAACTAAAAGCCCCATAATACCTTAATTCACTATAAGTGCGATGATAAAAACCATAATAAAATATTTAAAAGCCCTGTTCCAGAATTTTTTCAAGGATGATTGCTGGATACTGGCTGGAGCGATTTCATACTACTCTATTCTCTCACTGATACCATTCCTTCTCGTGTCCATTTCCGTCCTGGGATTTATCATCGGTTCATCAGAAGAGGCGATCTCCCTGGCATTGGATAACATAGATGGATTATTTCCAAGAGCTCTGATATTAGATTTCAGGACCACAATAAATTCGGTAATAGGAGCGAAAGAATTCTTTGGAGGAGTTGGAATAATACTGCTTCTATGGTTTTCAGGATTTGTGTTCGATGTTATCGAGAAAGCCATAAATCACGTCTGGGGTATTGAAAAGATTCGGGGATTCTGGCACAGAAGAGGTATAACCTACCTGGTCATGATACTGATTTCGGTTTGCGCGCTCGTTTCGATATTCATATCCTCAGCAAGCAAGGTCCTAAGGTCCCTGGAGCTGGAGATATTTAACATTAAGATTTTTCAAAACCAGTTCCTGTGGAACGCTTTCATGTTCATAGTACCCCTTGTGTTGGTTATTATCGTGTTTGTTTTTATATATAATGTATTGCCATACAAACATATACCATTTAAATACAGTATTCTTGGAGGTATCTTTGCCGGCGTTCTCTGGGGAGTAGCGAAGTGGATTTTCGGGTGGTTCGTTACGAACGTGGTGCAATACAGTAAAATTTATGGAACACTCGGCGCTTTAATCGCAATTATGTTGTGGATTTACTATTCGTCCATTATATTATTGTTCGGAGCTGAAATAATAGCAACGAGAATGAAGTGGAAAAGCGCTGATCTAAAGCTGCTAAAAGCAGAGGTTTGATGATGTTTTACTTAAAGATAAAAGAAATTTCAATTGGTTTTATTCTGGTATTGTGTTCAATATCATTAGTGTCTGCGGCATCTCCCGTTAAAAAGAATGAAGAGGGAGCTGAGCTTTACAAGATGGATAAATACGAGGAAGCGCTGTCCGATTTTCGCGATGCCCAACTCGATCTTCCTGATTCACCGGAACTGAATCATAATATAGGAATTTCACTCTACAAGCAAAAAAGATACGACAAAGCTACAGAGGAATTCGTGAAGGGATTGCAGTATGCCAAGGATCCTTTAGTGGAATCGAAACTATACTACAACATCGGCAATTGCTTCTTTAAGCAAGACAGTCTTCTTCAGAGCATACAGCTTTATAAAAAAGCACTTGAGTTGAATCCGGATGACCAGGACGCGAAATACAATCTGGAGCTAGCGAGAGCGCTTCTCAAGGAATTATCTGAAAAACAGGAGCAGCCTCAGCAGCAGCAACAACAGCAACAGGATCAGGAAGAACAGCAGAACCAGAATCAGGAACAGCAACAACAACAGCAAGACCAGGAACAGGAGCAGGAAGAGCAACAAGCTCAGCAACAGCAAGGTGATGAAGATCAAGATGAAGAGGACAAGGAGGAACAAGGACAGCCCCAGCCACAGGAAAAGGAGATTTCCAAGGAGGAGGCTGAAAGAATCCTGAACGCTCTCAAAGACGAAGACAAAGAGATGCAGGAAGAAAAAATGAAGAAACGAGCAGGTGGAAAATCCTACCATGAGAAGGATTGGTAAAGAAGTAGAAAAAGGAAATTATAAAAACGCTGTAGCCGCAGGTCTTTAGCCTGCGCTTGTAAATTATCAGAAAATTGAAGATTGAAATTTGAAAACAGAAAATCGGGAAGTCTTTGTAGCCGCAGGTCTTCAGCCTGCGCTTGTAAATTATCAGAAAATAGAAAATAGAAAATAGAAATTGCGAAAATAAAAATTGAAAAATTAGAAATTGGTGAAGCCCGAGGCTGTAAATATTAAAATTCGAACTGAAGAACTGTATTGAAAATAAAAAATGGAACTTAGAATGATATATAAATCAAGAAATTTAGTGTTGACAGCATTGGTTGCCCTTCTTTTAGTCTTGTTGGGAAATGTATTTGCTGAAGATATAAACATCACTGCGTCAGTGAACAGGAACAAGATTGGGATAGATGATGAATTGGCATTGTCGGTAAAGGTAGAGAGTAGTAATCTAAAGGGAGTGAACAAACCAGAACTTCCGGAGCTTGAGGACTTTGCGATATTAAGCTCTAGTACTTCTCAATCGCACAGTTTCAGTTTCGGGATGGGCGGGAAATCCGTTTCGTCAAGTGTAAAGACCTACGAGTACACACTAGCTCCGCAAAAAGAGGGAACCCTTGTAATTGGAGCTATAGAGTTAAAACATGGCGGGAAAACCTATACTACTTCGCCAATAAATGTTGAGGTTGTAAAAGGTTCAGTTACAGGTGGGGGCGGTCGGACTGCCTCCCCCAGGCAGAGTTCCGGTGATGTAAACCTGGATCCTCAAGATGTAAAGGAGAACATATTTCTTTCAACCTATCCTGATAAGAGAAAAGCGTACGTTGGGGAACAGATAACACTCGATCAGACTCTATTTACGAGGTTAGCGGTCCTGGAGCTTCATCCATCTAAGAGCCCGTCTTTTGAGGGCTTCTGGACGGAGGACATCTTCAGCGCGAAGAGACTGGATTATACCAGGAAGGTGATAAATGGCAAAGCATACAACGCAGCCCTACTCCAGAAGGTAGCGCTTTTTCCTCTAGCTCCAGGCAAAAAAACGATCGAACCTATGGAATTGAAAGCTGGGATACAGGTTGATTCCCGCGATTTTTTTGGATTCTTTGGCAGAAAAGAAATAATTGACCTTACAGGTAAACCAGTGACTATAGATGTTATGCCCCTTCCAACTCAGGGGAAACCGGCTTCTTTTAACGGAGCTGTTGGGAATTTCACTATTCGAGCATACAAAGACAAGGACCAGATAGCAGCGAATGAAGCGCTCACGATAAAAATCGAGATCGCCGGCACCGGAAATACCTACGCTATTGGTGAGCCTGAGATCAACCTTCCCGCGGATTTTGAGAAATACGAAACCCAGGTGAACGAATCACAATCTAAGGATAACAATAAAATTTCCGGCAAAAAGACGTTCGAATATGTTGTAGTGCCAAGAGTTGCAGGTAGTTACGTTATTCCTCCCATCGAATTTTCGTATTTCGACCCGGTCAAAGAAGCCTACCGCTCATTGAAGACCGATTCCCTAAAAATCGAAGTTTCTCCGGGGGAGGGCGGAACGGAACCCGGAGTGAAAGTTGTATCTAAGGGTGAAGTTATAAATGTTGGCAAGGATATCGGATATATAAAACCGGATATGCAGCAGATGAATACATTTGACTTTTCAAATGAGAACCAGTGGAAGAGGTTTTTCTGGCTGCCCATCGAGCTTCTAGCTATATTGATCGCGGTTATTTATAAGCAAAGGAAAGTGAGAATTATTGAGGATGAGGTTTACGCGAGAAATATCAAAGCCCTGCGTGAAGCCAAACAGAAGTTGAAAAAAGCCGGTAAAAGATACAAGGATAATCCCGGAGAAGCATTATCCGCGGTTACGAGCTCTGTAACAGGTTACATTGCGGATAGACTGAACCTTCCCCCCGCAGGATTGATATTCAGAGACATCGTGCCTCAATTGGTCGAAAAAGGTGTGGCTGAAGATTTGATTTTGAGAACCGATAAGCTGATCGACACCTGCAATTTAGCAAGATATGCCCCCGGACAGATTGAATTCGAGTTCAATGATCTTATTAAAGAAGCATCCGGGATATTGAAACAATTGGACAGGAAATTACGATGAAGCGCGAAAGGCTAGTAGCTACATTGTTTGCGGTTGGAATTCTGTTTATCTGCGGATATGCGTACTCTGGCACGTTCACCGAGCTCTATAACCAGGGTAATGAAGCTTATAGAAACGGTGATTACTTCGAAGCTATCGAATATTACCAGGAAGCAATTCAGAGCGGGGCAGTGAACGAAGCGTTATTCTACAATCTGGGCAACGCTTACTTCAAAGCGAATCAAATTGGCAATGCGATACTATACTATAATAGAGCCCTTCTCCTTGCCCCAAGGGATGAAGCCGTTAAAAATAACCTGGAATATGCTAAACTTATGACTTTCGATAAGATTGATTCTATTTATGATAAGCATTTCCTGCTCAAGTTTTATAGAAAATTCCTTCTGTTCTTTAACTTCAAAGAACTATATATGTTTATTTTTATACTATCGATATTGATCACAATCGTCCTTATAATAGTAATACTAGGGAACCGAAGGGCATTAAGAAGGACTTTCCTTAGATTGCTATTGATTTTCTGCATAATTGAATTTCTGGTGATAGCTGTTTTTGTGTTGAAGTCCAATGACATCTGGCAAAATTCAGCGGCGGTGGTTATGGTATCTAAGCTGGATGTAACCAGCGCACCAGGCTCAGATTCCGAATTGCTATTCACTATCCACGAAGGTACCAGGGTCGCAGTGGATGAATCAAGAGCGGACTGGGTAAAAATCCTACTTGAGGATGGAAGACACGGTTGGGTTCCTGCCGAAAACATATCTTATATCAAAACTTTTTAACCAATCTCGAAATTGAAGAAAATCCTACTAGTTCCATTCTTTTTACTGTTAATTACATCAAACGTTCTGTCATTTAATTATAACGTAGATTACCTTCAAAACATTAATACATATTCTTTACTCCACGATTTGAGATACCAGGTTTATCCTTCGAGCTTAAAATCCATCTCTCTGGAAGCTAACTTCGTATCAAATCTGCACCCATCTTATATTAACAACGATAAGCATCAAATGAACTACATAGGGAATCTTACCCTGGATCTTCAGAAAGATACTAAGTTTTCAGATATGAAATTGCTCTTTACCGGGGTTACTGATGTGTTCGAGGAAGAACACACTAACGAAATTAATGCTATGCTTTTTAATGAATTTCCTGTTGGAAAATTTGATATTGAGCTCGGAGTAGGGGCTCAATATTATGACCGCTTCAGGGATGGTCTATCCTCGAAACAGACTGGTTATCTGGCTGAGGGGGAAATGGAATACAACCATGATAATATCATAGCTAATCTTGAAGGCTCTATCGAAGGATTATCAGTAATACCTAAGAAAGAATATTCATTCAGCCTGGTGACAAGTCCGGAATTAGAAGCGCTTAAAAGCCAGTTCAACTTCGAAGCTGGCAGGAGTTATTCCGATGAAAACTATTTCGTTCCATCAATATCGGAGGAGCAGATAAACAACAAGATCACCTCTGATAATTTTGTGACAGTAGAAGCTGTTAATTCATTTTTTGATTGGCTTGAACCATTATTAATAGTTGGCGCAAGGTACAAGGAGATAGACTATTTGGCTGAAGACGCTGATTCTGCCAGGCTGCAGCGCCTGACAGATTATTCTTCTGTCCTTACCTCGCTTTACAGTGAATATTCGATCTCGATATTGAGGCAATGGTTGAACACAAAACTCGGGTATGTTTATGAGTTGAGGGAATCGGATTATGGTGATGATAATAGGGATGAAGATAAGCGAAGGGGGGAATTGCTCCTGTCAAACCTCCTGAAATTCAAGAATGACACCCTGAATCTGGATTGGTCGATAGACCTTACCAGGTTCGATGACAAGAGGGACGAATCGTTTTCGGGTAGCCGTGATATTCAATCGCAGTTGATAAGGACGGGTTATGCTCACGCTTTCTCGAGATTCCTGCTGTTCAGGGCGGACTTCTTCTGGAAATCCATACATAAGTATTATATCCACTCCAGTCTTTCGGGAAGTAATAGCGAGGAGATCACATATTTATTGACTCCGAAACTTATCTTCCGAACAGCTAACGGGATCATCGTGTCACAGGAGTTCCCGATAAGAGCGACCTATTTACTCTACGATTTTGAAAAGAACGAGACTGAGGACCCTCCGCATCGTTTATTGCGCGAAGGGAGGTGGACAACGACCATCAGGGGGGAGTACGACCGGTTCTCGTGGGAGGTGTTTTACTCGCCTAATATGAAGGATTATGGCAGGCTCGTTTGGAAGGAGCAGTGGGTTGAATGGCTGAGTTGGGAAAGGATCTCCCACCAGGGAAGGCTGGGGATTGTATGGGAAATACTGCCGGGTTTGGAATGGAATGCCGCCGTCATTGGCGAAATTAAAAATGAGTGGGAATGGAAAGAGAACGAAGGAACGGGCAATATCGAAAAGCAGTTTTCAAGTAAGCTGGAACGAAAGGAAATTGATACGGGATTGGCTTTGTCACCAAGCAGATATGCGACCTTCAGCCTGAATTGGAATTACAGGAACGACCGCTACCCAAGAACCGATGATTCAGAGAATTACACGACGGTTTCGTTGAGTTCGTCGCTGGTTTTTTAATCCCAAACTACTCTTTCCTTTCAAGGTGCAAAAACAAGCGTATCATACCCAAAATAAAATTAACCCTCGGAACTTTCCGCATATATCGCTTATAGTCATCACCGAATTTTTCGATGCAGGCTTGGTCCGCTTTGAAAGTATCGGCATAGGCAAGCGTCATTGAAGCAGCGCCGAGAATCAAGCTACTCCAATGCCACGCGATGAGTATGATCCCGAAGTTTATCAACAGCCATGCGGTTCCCCCCTGTGGATGCCGGACTATTGAGTAGATACCGGTTTTGACCAGGGCAGTGGTCTTCATGTAGCTTTTCCCCTTGGGGACGCCGCCTTTGAGCCGAAATGATATTATCGGGATGGTTCCGAATATTCCTGAAATCCAAATGCATATCCAGCCAGCAAGCTTGATCCCTGCAGGTGGATTCCCGTGCAGGAAGAATGCGAGAATGATTTGAGCAACTGTCAATCCCGTAGCGATCGAGGAGAGTAATAAGGGATGGAGATCATAAAACCTATTACTGGAAGATTTGATTTCGGTTCTATTGTTCATGGTAAACCGAATAACACATTATTAACCTTCGAACACCTAAAGCTCTGCGCTTTCTTCCTTGCTTATTTTCTCCAATTGCTTCTCGGGCAGGATGTCAGGCGCGGTTACACCGGCAGAGATTATCATGCGAACCGCATCCTCAACAGAAATATTGAGGGGGTAAATTTCATCCTCAGGGAAAAGGAGCATGTACCCCGAAGTCGGATTTGGAGTGGTGGGCACGTAAACAACGACAGTGTTCCTGCCGTCGGGTAAGGGAACGTTCGGTCGCGATGTGATAAATCCTACACTATACGCGTTGGGATGCGGGAACTTAACCAGGACGGGCGATTTGAACATTTCCTGCCTGTTGGTTATCATTACGTCACTCAATTTCTGAACCGCTGAATATACCGTTCTGAGGACTGGCAGGGTGCCGAAGACCTTCTCGGTGAGCTGCAAAAACTTTCTGCCAATGTAGTTTCGGGTTAGAATCCCGATGAGGAACATCACTATGATAAAAGCGAGAATGCCTAATCCTGGAATTCTATCGCCGCTGGGGAGGGTTACCCACCTGGCAAGCAGTCCGCCAAGAAAATTATCCAACCTGCTGAAAACAAACCAGAATACTACTATTGTCACAAAAGTAGGAGCGGATACCAGTACCCCGGTTATGAAATACCTTTTAATCTTTTTGCCCAGGCTCTCTTTCATTGCTATCTTTAAAATGCAGTATTTTCTCGTTATCCCTTATCAGACCGTAATCTTCGCGCGCGATCTTTTCTATATAAGTCGAATCGCTTTGCAGTTTTTCTATTTCGATTCTGAGAGAATCCTCTTCAGCTCTTTTCGCTTCAAGCTCTCCCTGAAGCTCTTTTTTCAGCTTGTGGTATTTAGTGACCGCTATCAATCCGTTTTCTCCCAGTAGGAGCAGGTATAGGATTATCAGACATATTCCAATATATAATATTCTCCTGATGTTCTGTTTCAGTTTTTCTTTATTGTCTCGGGTAACGCGCAGGTATTTTAAGTCGTCTTTCTTGTTCATGTATTTTTAAACTTCAGATGCGGAAATACATCCTTCGCCTTCGGGAAAACCGATATTCCTTCTAATTGTTCTTCTATTCTGAATAAGCGGTTGTATTTTACGATTCTCTCCGATCTCTGGACGGAGCCGGTTTTTATCTGCCCGGTGTTAGTGCTGACTGCAAGGTCGGCAATGAAATCGTCCTCGGTTTCTCCGCTTCTATGCGAGATGACTGTGCCCCAGGCTGCTCTTTGAGCCAGTTCGATAGCATCGAGAGTTTCACTGACCGTTCCGATCTGGTTCAGCTTTATCAGCGCTGCGTTGGAAACACCGAGGGTTATGCCCTTCTGTATCCGGACAATATCAGTTACAAATATGTCATCACCGACTATTTGTACCTTATCGCCCAGTTCTTTGTTTATCTTGACCCAGCCATTCCAATCGTCTTCTGCAAGCGGGTCTTCGATGGATATTATCGGATACTTGTGCAGAAGGTCCGAGTAGAATTCGATAATGGAGTCCGTGTCGAACTTCTTGTTTTCACCGGGGAGATTGTAGATTCCATCGACATGAAGGTCGCTTATGGCGGCGTCCAGACCGACATAAACATCGTCACCCGGAATATATCTAGCAAGTTCAATACCGGTTATCAATGCTTGGAATGCCTCTTCTGTTGAAGCGATGTTGGGGGCGAAGCCTCCTTCGTCACCAACAGAAGTTATATGACCCTTGCTGATTAGATATTTTTTCAAAGCATGGAATATCTCCGAGGACATCCTGATGGCTTCCCTGAAGGATTTAGCGCCTGCAGGCACCAATGTAAACTCCTGCAGATCAAGCCTGTTTGGAGCGTGAGCTCCGCCATTGATTACATTTACGTGCGGTATAGGCATCACTTTTGCTCCAATGCCACCGATGTATTGGTATAAAGGCAAGCCCAGGAATATCGAAGCGGCTCTGACTGTAGCCGCTGACACCCCAAGGATCGCGTTAGCTCCTAACTTTGATTTATCCTTGGTGCCGTCAAGCTCAATCAATATCTGGTCTAAACCAGCTTGATCACGGGCATCCAGTTCAAGGATTTCCGGTGCGATTACACTGTTCACATTCTCAACCGCTTTCAACACACCTTTTCCATTGTACCGACTTTCATCTCCGTCCCTTAACTCCAGGACTTCGTGGGTTCCCTTGGAAGACCCGGAAGGAACAATTGCTCTTCCTATTATTCCCGAATTCAGTTCTATCTCAACCTCTACAGTTGGTATCCCCCTTGAATCCAGTACCTCTCGCGCCCAACATCCAGTTATAATACTCATCTTTTCTTTCTCCTCTTATCTTCGGGTTTATATTATAATATCAATTCTCATGTAAAATCGTGATATGTTATAAGCATATTGAATTTGATATTTAAAACATTTTCCAGTTTCAGTTTTTCTGTTAATTCACCAAAATAAAGTGACTTATCTAAAATCTACATTTTTAATAAGGTATAAAACTTTGAAAACAATGCAAGTATTTAATAAATATTTTCAATTCTTATAAACAGATAACTGCTTTCTAAGCAATTCGTAAAGCGGAACATTCCCGATTCTATCGTTGACGATCTGGAGTCCCATAATAAGGTCCTCAAAATCAAACTCATCCATCAGTATCTTCCATAATTCCCTATCATCACAAGCAACAGCGGTGTCTATGCTTTTTATAATCTGGTTTACCTCTTCAGTTATCGACTTCTCTTCATCTGCGGTGACCTCAGCTTCAAATCCCGGATCCACTAATGGTTTTTTGAATTCCGATGCTGCAAGCCTGTCATATTTCAATGTTTTCTTTCTGAATTCAAGCATTTTCTCTTTCAAGGTTTCGATGAGAGTTAATCCGCCGTTAGCCGCAATGGTTTTTGCCATTGTTGAAGCCATCTGGTCCCTGACAATGTCACAGAGTTGTTTGCCCTCAAGGGCTCCCTTCAATCTTGCCATAGCCAATGAAACGGATAATATGGCATTCATGCCCAGGTTCATTTTCCTTTGCATCACATTGATCTGTTCACTGGTATCAGAATCGGTCTGGAGCGTACCGCGTTCTATAGCGAGATCCCTCTCCATTAATAACAAGGTGTTATCCAGTTCCACCAAATCGCCAAGCTCAGTGATTTTTTTCCCAAGGAACTTGCGCGCAATGGTCTCTTTAACGTTATCTACGGCATTAAGGCAGCCTTTGCCGTTATACCTTTTCGCCCGATGCCATGCTCTAGTAAGTTCAGCGTCATTTTTTCCATTGATCTTTCTGGTCGTGACATCCTTCTTGAAGCGGTATGTGTGGTCATCATTTTGGAGCTTGAAAAACTCCGGAAATTTTTGGGCTAATGGTGAATCTGCAGGGATAATACTGTCGATAAGGTGTATTGCTTCGTCGGTTCCAGCCGAAGTACCAAGCGGGGTAGCGCCCTCGAAGGTCAGCATTTTTTTGTATTTTTCATTGCCGGGGATCCCGACTTCGATATCCACACCCACTGTTGGAATCCCGGCGTTTGTCGAAGCCTCCCTGGCAACAATGCCCGTGATTGTAAGTTTATTCATGAATTCATTAGTTGCTTCATCGATTTGCCCGGAAGTAATTTCAGCTTTTTCTTTTGCACGAAAGTCGTTCTTAACGGTCTCGCCGATGACTTTGACAACCGCTTCATATTTAAACAGCCTTTCAGAGTTTGAGCCACCACCTGCTTTCAAGCCAAGGGAATTGGCGGCTAACGCTACCTGAGCTTCGAAATCCTCAATAGGTGATTTGGAACGGTGAGAAACAATCGTGTGAATCCCCTTGCCCATCGCAGTGAGCATAGCCAAAATGCCTTCTGTTACTGAGCCGATCTGATTGAGCTTTATCAAGGCTGCGTTTATCAATCCCTTTTCCGCTTTTTCCTCGATAGAGGAATCCTTGGTAGTGATATTGTCATCCCCTACGACGTGTATCTTTTCTCCGAGTTCCCTCATCAAGATTCTCCAGCCTTCGTCATCGTCTTCAGCAAAACCGTCTTCGATAGATATTATCGGCAAGTCCTCTTCCTCGATAGCATTTTTATAAATCTGGAGGAGTTCATCGCGGCTTAATACGGTTTTATCTTTGTCCCGCCAGGCGAGATACATACCTACTGTTTCACTTCCGGAAAGTGCTTTTTCTTCCCTGTATGCATTTTCCAACTCGGTTGCTGCGGGGTCAAGAGCCATGGCTACATCCTTGCCGGGAACATACCCGCAATCGAGTATCGCCTGTTTTTGCATTCTCCAAAGCCTCTGCGCTGGTAAAATGTCACCTTTCTCCTTCTTGATGTACGCCGCAATACCCCCTTCGGTGCCAATTCCTTTAACGGTACAGCCTTCCGCGTTTTCAATGATTTCCTTCAACCTGGTTTGTAAATTCACAGTCATTTCCTGCGCGTCTTCATAACTTTCCACACTTAACGGTATGAACATGCTCTCCTGGAGATTGATATTGCTTTCCGGGAATTCCTTCTCCGTATGCCTTCCTCCCATACCACAATTTCTAAACTGCCAAGGAACCCACTTCTGTGAACCATCAGGCATTTTTTCTTTCTGGATCCTTGCATACGTCATTATCTCTTTGACATTTTTAACTGTTCCTGACCATGTTTGCTTTTTTTTAGCAACAATTTCACAAGCAGTTTTAGCAGCATCAACAGCAGCTTTTTCACGGGCTTTGAATTCCTTGTATTTACCGGGATCAGCTAGATGAAAATCGAGCAAGCTTACAAGCCCGATCCCAAGAAAAAGCCTCCCAATATAAACAGGCATCGCAAAACCTACCACTAATCCAATGATCAGCAGTATTATAGCAACTGGCAATGCTAAGATTGCGAGATTCCTGCTGGCCCGTGGTCCAGCAGCGGATACAGCTAAATTGTAAGGAGCGTCCGGATGATAATCCAAACCCGTCTTTGTTACGCCTTCAAATGCGCCATAAGGTATCTTAAGAAACATCCCGATATACCACACTAGCTTTTTAAAAGTCCCCTGCTCCATTTTAGCCTGAGCTTCCGGCAGTAAAGTCTCGTTAAGCGCGCTTAATCTCACGGCTTTCAGGTAATGTCCCATTTCGTGAATGGCGATACCTGTGTGAAAAGTAATATATAAAAACGCAAGTGATATCAAGGTTTCATAGCTTGTGAACATGAACTGCAGCACTTCACTTCTGCATTCAATAGAAGACGATATCGACAACACGGAGGAAATAAAGGCAACATGAAAGGATACCAATATATGATTAGCTATAACCCAACCTTTATCTAAATGAGCTTCTTGGTTATTTGTGAATATTTGCAGTAGAAACTTGGTCAATTTGTTCATATATACTCAATAGCTTAATTTCTATTTTCCTATTTTTTAATATTATAGAAGATCAGAGCGCTTTCTTAATATCCATTCGATTGCAAGGAATATTATGAAAAGGATGAGGAATATAGGATTATCCCAAAGGTTTTTTTCGAGTTTTATCCTTTCGGATTTTTCTTCTATTTTGACTGCATCCGGAAGTCCAGTATAATCAGAGGCGGTGAAGAATTTCCCGCCTGTCAATTGGGCTAATTTGAGCAGGTTGTTTCTGTCCATTCGAACATTTTGGAATTCCAGGCTATACTCTTCAACGATAAACTTTTTCTTTTTCTCGGCGACCACTTTATCTCGAAGTGATGCCTTTGCATCCAGAAGATAATCGCCGGGCGGCAGTGAAGGAATTCTCTGTTCATACACACCTTTTTCGTATTCATCCAAAAGAATGCTTAAAGGGTTGAATTCCAGGGAATCCTCAACGGAAGTTCTGGAGAGTTCGGCTTCGATAGCCGCGCCGTCGATCGGCTGATTGTTTTCGTTCCTTAGAAATGCTAAAACATTAACCCTCTCCCCAGTTTTGTAAACGTTCTTGTCGGTTTTCAGCACGAAGGGTTCGAGTTCATCTTTCACAAGCAGCCACTGTATCGTATTATGTATGAGTTTAGTATAAACCTCCGTGGTTTTTCCAAAGCCGACCGGCACGAAATTCCATCTCCATAAAGGGAAGCCGGTAACAGATACAATTTTACCCGCTTTATAATTTCCAATGGCGAGAATCGGAATCTCCCTCAGCTTCGGATGTACAAGAAGGCTTTTTGCGCCCTCCTTCAAACCGCCTACCATGATGAATCCCTCCAGCGGGGGAAGCGAAGCAAAAGCTTGCTCAGGTGGTAAATTATCGCTTGTTTCTATATTGGTTATGGAGTGGTACCTTCCTTCAACGGTCAATACGGCATTGAATTCGTTCATGGTGACCTGATTGGAGCCCTTGGTAAGCGTGAACGGCAAAATGTCTGCCCAATAGTCCTCCCGCCCCGGACTAATGTCGATATCCTGTTGAACGAAATACAAAACAGAACCGCCACTACCTACGTATTCCCTAAATAGCCCTCCGGGTCCAGCCCTTGAAATTTGGTTGATCGCACCCAGGATTATCACGCATTCATATTCTTGAAGCTGCTCCAAATCAGAAGGAAGCCTTGCAATTTGCCCGGGAACAGCTCCTTTACCCAAAACATGTTCAACCAATTGGATATTATCGTCTTCCTCTAATGTCCTCTTCAAAAAAGTATATTCCCAATTAAGATTCTTACTAATCAACAGTACTTTCCGCTTTGAGGCGAGAACGTTAACAGAGAAGTACCTCGAATTGTTTTTCCTGGAGAATTCCCCCTCCTGTGATGGTACTGATACTATTAAATTCTGCATACCGGTTTCGAGAGGTGTTACTTCGAATTCCACTTCGTTCAGTTCGCCCTTTTGCCCGAGCGTGATCTGCTTTTTCTCAAGTGTCTCTTTCTTTAATGAAATTATGACCTCAGCCTTTTCGTTCGCCATTCCCCAGCTTTCAACATAAACCCTTACCGGGAATGGGGTTTCCTGATAGGCTACCTCGTTCGCAACTATTCTCTTTATACCGATATCTTTAGGAGCGGATGGATCCCCGATGCCAACTGTATGTATTGGGAATGGAAGATCTTCGGTTACCTGCAGAGGCGTGATGCCCAGGTTTGATTGACCGTCTGAAACTAGAACAACATTGCCAATGGCATCTTTCGAATGGGATTTATAAAGGTCGATCAAAACTTCACCAATAGCTGTCGCGTTATATTTAAACTCAAGCGCGTCACCCATGGGAACAATAGTATCCCCGAACTCGAAGAACTCGGTCTTGTAGCTTTGTTCCAGATCCCTGACCTCATCACTTGCAAGGAAATTCTCGAGGGTTTCAGCTCTCTTTCCGTAACTGTCCTCAAGCTCCATGCTTTTCGAAGTGTCAATTAAAAAAATCAGCCTGGGTTCTATTATTAGCTTTTTTATGCCAACCAGCAGAGGCTCAAAAATCGATAAGAACAGAAAAAAGAATGCTGCGATCCGCAAGGCCGTAAGCAGTCTCTTCCGCCGCTTCGACATAGGCGGATTAGTTATTCTATATGAAAGTATCGAGAATCCTGCAGCAGCTAAAAAAGCGAGAATAATCAGCGCTAGATACTTGCTTTGGAATACCAGGTTTATCTTTTCAAAGTCAAAAAAATCCATTTATCTCAATTCTTGTGTTCTTGTTCAAACAGCTTTCATGTTTTGAATTTGGTCCTTGTATTGCAGCAAATACAGGTTATAGTATAAACCTTTCTCCGCCAGCAATTCCTGATGAGTGCCAATTTCGCGGATCTTTCCCTTGTGAATGACCATTATCTTGTTCGCTTTCTGAATAGTGGATAGTCTGTGAGCAATAATAATTGAAGTGCGGTTTTCGAGCAGCCTCTCGAGCGCTTTCTGTATGAGTTGCTCGGTTTCTGTATCGATGTTAGAGGTCGCTTCGTCCAGTACAAGTATCTTGGGATCATAAGCCAGAGCCCTCGCGAATGCTAAAAGCTGTCTCTGACCCATGGATAGAGTCACGCCTCTCTCCTTAACCTGCTCACTGTACTTGTTTGGCAATTTCTCGATGAAATGGTGAGCGTTGACGAATTCAGCGATCTCCTTAATCTGGTCGGAAGATAGATCATCTTTGTTCAAAGTGATATTCTTTTCGATGTCGGTAGCGAAGAGAAAAACATCCTGGAGCACTACTCCGATATGAGTCCTCAATGAGAACTTGTCTATGTCCTTTATATCATGACCATCAATGTATATCTTGCCTTTTTGTATATCGTAAAAACGGCTGATCAGGTTAATTATCGTGGTTTTCCCGGAGCCAGTCGCTCCAACCAAAGCAATCCTTTCGCCTGGTTCAATATTGAAACTAACGTCCCTTAGAACATACTCGTCGTCCTCATAGCTGAACCAAACGTTTTCAAACTTGATTGAGCCTTTAATGTTTTTCAGGACAATGGATTGCGGAGGATTTTCGATCTTCATTTTCTGATCCATCAGGTCGAATATTCTCTCGGAGGAAGCCATTGATGATTGCATCAGATGATATTTCTCACTGATGTCCCTGATGGGACGGAAAAACATCTCTATCAATTGCAGAAAAGCCACCAACGACCCTAATGTCAACATATTCTGGATAACCTTGCCGCCACCATACCAGATGATGAGAGCCATTCCCAGAGAACTGATTATGTGGGTCAGCGGTGAGAAAATGGCATGAATTAAAAGCTGTCGCATGTTTGCTTCATAATGCTCCTGGTTTATAAGCTTAAAATGCTTCAGGTTTTTAAGCTCCCTCGCGAATATCTTGATTATCCTGATCCCATTTATGTATTCGGCAAGTGTGGCATTGATCCTGGCGATCTTTATTCGAACAGTCCTGAAAGCATCCCTGACTTTTATCTTGAAATAAATAGTCACCACCACGATCAGCGGTAGAATTGCAAAACAGACCAGCGCAAGCTGCCAGTTCATTATCAGCATTATCACAACGATACCCACCAGTATGAACACATCCTTGAAAATGTTTATAAGTACCGCGGTGAACATCTCGTTGAGAACCTCGATGTCGTTGGTGACTCTCGTGACCAGCCTGCCTATGGGATTCTTATCGAAAAATGCCAGGGAAAGGTGCTCCACATGTTCGAATAATTTCACGCGGATATCATACATCACCTTCTGACCGGTGTACGTGGTGATGTAAATGTGCGCGAAACCGAGTACAAAATTCAGAAGCAGGATCCCTAAATATACAAGCCCTATGATAAGCACACCCCTCAGGTCGGATTGACGGATGACCCCTGTTTCACTAGTTTTTAGTTTCGATAGGTCCTCTAACGAAATTACGTGATATTTCCCGGATGAGTGGAACTTCTCCCGGTTATCATCTATGACCTTCTCAACTTCAGCAACAGTTTCACTTGACAAATCATCAGTATTTATGATATAATATTTTTCATTGCTGAATACGCTGTCAGCCTCCAGCTTTTTGGAATCAGACATATCCATGTCTTCAATATCTATGAATATGAGACCATCGTCTGTGGTAATTATCTTTGAGGAATATTTATCGATGATCTCCTGCTTCAAAGACGATTTACCTTCAAAATTAAGCTGTTTTTTATTAAAAACGATGTAGTTGTCGATACCCATCTTTGACAGGTATGGTAGAAATATATCTCCGCCTGCGGTTAGTAATAGTATGAATATCGCCAGGACAATGAATTTCTTATAGGGCTTAGCGTAATGAAAAAGTCTTTTTATCAAACGGGAATCGTACACTTTCCCCATTTCAGTTTCATGATGATAACTATGATAGCGCATTTCCTATACCGTTTTTACTAGATAAATCCATTTTTTGATATTATGTTATAATATTAAATTAAATAATAAACAATCCAACTTACATTAATTATAATTAAATGCAAGGAAAATTTTGTTTACAAAATATAATTGGCATCTTATATTAGCTTCAAATACAAGTTTTTGGGAAAAAGAAGGAGATTTTTAATGAGATACGCAT
>JAFGQG010000165.1 GCA_016935765.1 bacterium | reverse complement strand
TTAAAATGGTTGGTAAATATACTGGCAGGGTCGATGCTTATGGAAAAGTAACCGGTAAAGCAAAATATGCCGCTGACATAAAATACCCGGGTATGCTTTACGGGTCAGTACTTCGAAGCAGCCACACTCATGCGGTAATTCTGCGAATTGATACAAGCAGGGCGATAGCACAGCCAGGCGTTAAAGCTGTATTAACCGCCCAGGATATTCCAGGGGCGAAATTCTTCGGCGTGGTTACTAAAAACCAGTACGTTCTTGCAGATGACAAGGTCAGGTACCTCGGTGATGGCGTTGCCCTTATCGCGGCAACTGATAATACAACGGCGAGAAAAGCGCTTGACCTTATCGAGGTTCAATACGAGGAGCTCCCCGCGGTTTTCGATCCTGAAGAAGCAATGAAGCCGAACGCCCCCAAAATCCACGGGAAGGATAATACTTTTGTTCATCACAAGTGCAGAAAGGGGAATGTCGAAGCAGGTTTCAAGAAGGCGGATATTGTTCTTGAGAGGGAGTATCGAACACCCCGAATCGAGCACTCCTACATCGAACCTGAAGCTGCTGTTGCAGTTCCCCTGGATAACGGTGGCGTTCGAATCGAATGCTGCGCGCAGAATATGTACTCCACTCGGCGTTCGGCTGGGGAAGTCCTGGCTCTCCCACTCAACAAGGTGGAGATCGTGCAGGCAACCATGGGAGGCTCTTTCGGCGGTAAGGACGAAGTACTGACCTCGCTCTGCTGCCGAGCTGCGCTTCTTGCGCTCAAAACCGGAAAGCCCGTAAAAATGGTGAACTCCCGCGAAGAATCCTTCCTTGAAAGCTACAAGAGACACGCGTATATTCTAAGATACAAGCTGGGCGCAAAGAAAACGGGGGAAATCACCGCTATCGAAGCGAAAATCATAGCGGATGGCGGCGCTTATGCCTCCATGAGCCCATTTGTTACCTGGCGGTCGACCGTGCAGGCTACCGGTCCATACAACTGCCCCAACGTTAAAACCGACGCTCACGCGGTTTACACCAACCAGGCATATACCGGAGCGATGCGCGGGTTCGGTTCCCCGCAGGTAAATTTCGCGATCGAATCACTCATGGATGAACTCGCTGAGGAAGTCCGAATGGACCCACTGGAGCTGCGAATGAAAAATGCCTTCGTGGACGGCTCGATAACTGCCACCGGGCAGAAGCTGAACCCCGTGGTCAGCTTAAAAGAATGCCTGAAGAAAGCGACCGACGAGATGAATTGGAAGGAGAAGCGTGTATCATTCTTGAAAGAAAGGGAAGGTTCTAATCCTATAAAGCGCGGGATCGGTCTGGCATGCAGTTACCGCGGAGTAGCGCTTGGAGCTGAAGGGGTCGATGCCGCCGCAACCGTCGTTTCTGTGCAGACGGACGGTTCCGTGATAATGTGGTCGGGTATATGCGACATGGGGCAGGGAGCCCAGACCGCGCAATCCATCATCGCAGCGGAAGTCCTCGGGATATCGCCGAAACGCCTAGTGTTCATGTCGGGTAATACATCCCGAATCTCGGATTCCGGACCGACCGTAGCCTCCCGGGGTACCATAATGGGTGGTTCAGCGGCTAAGAAGGCAGCGGAGACCGTGCGCGATTCAATGCTATCAGCTGCTTCTGAAATTCTTGACGAAACACCTGATAATCTGATAATGAAAGACGACCAGGTGTTTTCCCAAATAAACGAAAATAAGAAAATCAGCTTCAGTAAACTTGCTGAAGAATGCTTCCGGAAGGGCTTAAAACTCTTCGGTTTCGGTTGGCATAAAGGCGAAAAAACCACCTGGGACGAAGAAGCCGGACAAGGGATAGCATACTTCACCTACGTCTATGGCTGTAACGTCGCGGAAGTGGAGGTTGATACTGAAACAGGCAAGGTGAACGTTGTTCGGACCTGCTCCGCGCACGACGTTGGTAGAGCGGTGAACAGGGCAGGCGTTGAGGGGCAGATATTCGGTGGTGTCGCAATGGGGATGGGATACGGACTGCTCGAAGATTACGGTATCCAGGACGGTAAGCCCGAGTGCGAAAACTTTGACGAGTACCTCCTTCCCACCGCTTGCGATGTTCCGGAGATGAAAGCGGTAATCGTGGAGAATCCGGATCCGCTGGGACCGTTCGGCGCGAAAAGCATCGGCGAACCGGCAACCGAGATAATGGCACCCGCTATCCTGAACGCCATTTGCCACGCTACCGGAAAAAGAATCAGGGAGCTCCCCGCCAACCTCGAACAAGTGCTGCTCGGACATAAACTAAAAAAAAGTTGACACAGATAACACAGATAGGGAATGATAGCACAGATGCTGGGAAATGAATAATTGGAAATAAGTAATGAATGATGTTACCAAAGATTAACTACATAAAAGTGAATACACTGACCGAGGCGTATGATGCCATCAATCAGTGCCTGGGAGAATTATCCATCCTTGCCGGAGAAACGGACCTATTGATAGAACTTCGTAAAAAAGACCTTGATACTCATCAAAATATACTTGACATATCTAACATTAATCTGCTAAAAGAAATCAAGGAGAATGGTGAACTTATCAAAATAGGTTCCCTGGTAACGCACACACAACTTGCAGAGTCGCCTATACTAAAGAAGCATGCCGCTTTACTCGCTCAAGCTGCTTCCATGATCGGGAGTCTCCAGATCCGGAACCGCGGCACCATCGGCGGGAACATCTGTAACGCCTCACCATGCGCGGATACTGTGCCACCCCTCGTTGCCCTTGACGCGGAAGTAACCCTCTCAAGCATCGATGGCGAGAGAGTATTACCTGTAGCTGATTTCATCAAGGGACCTTACAAAACCGCGCGAAAAAGTGACGAAATTTTGACCTGCATTAGTTTCAAGAAGCTGCCTGAAGGGTGCAGAAGCCATTTCATCAAGTTAGGTCGCAGGAACGCGTTATCCATTGCGAGATTACAGGTCGCGGTTGTGGGAATGCTTGATAATACCGGGAATATTTGCTATATTAAATTAGCGCCGGGGTCCTCCATGCCAACCCCCACAAGGCTCCACGAAGTGGAAAAGATGCTTATAAACGAAAAACCAACAAGTGATTTGTTCGTGGAAGCTGGCGAGAGAACCGCGCAAATAATGATAGAAAAAACTGGTATCCGCTGGTCAACCGAATATAAAAAACCTGTTCTCGCAGCGCTGGTTAGAAGAGGATTGGAAAAGGTATTCAAAAAAACAACGAACCACGGAGACACGGAGACACAGAGTAGATGAAAATTAACCTGAAAATAAATAATAAAGATTACTCTATAGATATCGAGCCGAACATCACGTTACTCGACCTGCTTCGGGACGAACTGGGTTTGACGGGAACCAAGCGGGGCTGTGAGATAGGCGAGTGCGGCGCGTGCACGGTAATCATGGACGGGGAAGCGGTAAATTCATGCCTTGTACTTGCTCCCCAAACTGACGGTGCCGAGATAATCACCGTAGAAGGACTCGAAGAGAACGGCGAGCTTTCTAAGCTGCAGAAGTCGTTCATAGAACACGAAGCGGTCCACTGCGGCTTCTGCACACCGGGAATGCTAATGAGCGCTAAGGCTCTCCTGGATAAGAACCCGAACCCGACGGTCGAGGAGATAAAAACAGCCATCGCCGGAAATCTGTGCCGATGCACAGGATATAAGCAAATAGTCGAAGCAATCCAAAAAACTTCAGAACCATAACACTCAAAAAACAAAGGAAGAATTCATGAAAGAAGTAAATTGGTTTCTTATTGTTCTTTTCGTAATTTGTTGTTACTCTCTGCTAATTGCCGAAGAGCCGACATTCACCCTTACAAACCTGGAAACGTACGTGGAATTCATTTTCAGTACATACAACATCGAAAGCTCACCGAGATTCGTCTATGTTTATTGTAATTTCGTAACCACGTTGAATCCCGATGACCTGGTTACCGATTCTCTGTGTACATTCGCGCAGGTGCCAAGGCATTGCGGGATATTCGATATTGACAGGGATGGCGCTGTTGACCTATGCTATATAGATCCGGAAAACGGCTTTCATTTGCTTTTTTCGTCAGGTGATTATACGGATGAGTTCGGGTATGAGGTCATGCCGGATAAAGTCATAACAAATCTTGTAATTGGCGATCTTAATGGGGATACATATTCAGATGTTATCCTTGGAGTACATGATTCCCTTGCTCCGGATACTATGATGGCTCAGATATGGGTTGATTACGGCGATGAAGATGGGTTCGATTTTGTTTTTGAAAATATTCGTTTGGTAACTTGGAATTTATACCCCACTGAAGAACGAACTAAAATCAACGATATTGAACTAGGGGATTTAAACAGGGACGGTTTTACCGACATCGCCCTGGCAATATCAGGTGGCAGCGGTTCAGCTTACAATGTGACCGCGTTGCTTAACGGAATTCCGAACTTCATTCAGCACGGTGTTTCTGGAATAGCCTATTCAGCAATTGAGATAAGCGAGTTCTATCCCGGCTTCAACCAGATCGGGGCAGCTATGTCTCAATTCGATATTCTTTATTTTGACAGTTATGGCTATTTCACACGGGATTACGCGGTAGTAGATTGGGGTTCTTTTCACTTTAATAACGACGTAGCTGCCGCGGACGTTGATGAAAACGGCACAAATGATATAGTGATCGGGGGAGTACTACAGCAGGTCGAGACGGTCTTGAACTTCGACAGCTTCGATGCAGCTTATTCTTGCACCCTGGCGAATATCGGTCAAACAGTTGATGAGATTGTAGTACTCGATGATGTCGCCAGCTACATACTTGTGCGGGATATTTCTTATAATCTGTACCTCCTGGAAAAGATTGACGAGGGGATCGATGAGGTCTCCCTGCCGCCTGGCTTCAGCATGAATGTGTATCCTAATCCATTTAATTCAACACTTAAAATTGAAATTGTCTGTGTAAAGACGTTGCATGCAGCGTCTCCACAGGAAATACATGAATCACCCTTACAGGCAGAGATCTACGACATTAATGGAAAAGCAGTTGGATGGTTGAATGGACCGAATCGTAGATTTGGTTTGGATGGATGTATGGAGAATTCCGGGGCACAGGTTCAGCGGATAACCTGGACACCTGAGCCAGCAATCCCCTCGGGAATCTACCTGATACAGGTAAAAACATCCAACCAGAGCATTACGAAGAAGGTGTTGTATTTGAAATAATCGACTTGGATCAAACAAAAAAATCCATTTTTCTATTGACATTAGACTACAATTTGTATATATTCAACTACAAATATTATTCAACGAAAAATGTTAGAATTGTTATTTACATCTAAAGCAAGAGTTAAAATATTGACCTTGCTGCTTCTTAATTCTGACAACTCCTATTACCAGAGGGAAATTTCAAAACTAACTTCTGTGCCGATCAGGGGTGTACAACGAGAGTTAGATAAGCTGGTGAAAATTGGTTTAGTAGATAAATCAAAGAATGGAAACCGCCTTTATTTCAGGGCAAACAGGACCTTTCCAATATTTGAAGAGCTGAAGAAGATAATTATTAAAAGCACAGGCATAGCAAATGCACTTACTAATAGATTGAAAAAAGCACACGATATTTACCTTGCTTTCATATATGGGTCTTATGCAAAAGGGGAAGAGAACATCAACAGCGATATAGACCTTTTCGTAGTGGGAGATCTGAATTTAAAAGAATTGTCAGGAATCCTTTCCAAAGAAAAGGAAAATTTAAACCGTGAAATAAACTACACTGTTATGAGTTCTCAAGAATTCGCGGAAAGAATAAAGCAAAATGAGCATTTTTTATCTGCATTATTAAAGGATGATAAAATATTCATCATAGGTGATGAGAATGACATTAGAGAAATTTCAAAATCAGGATAAACTGAAGCCGCATAAAACATCCGACAGGGAAATAAATGACCTGTTAAGGCTTGTAAAAAGGGATTTAAAAGATGCTCAAGTTAAAAACATATCAAATGATAGAAGATTTGCAACAGCTTATAATGCTGTTTTCCAGTTGGCAACTATTGTTTTATACTGCAGTGGTTATCAGGCAAAGGGAATCGGTCATCATTATACAACGTTCCAGGTTGTGAAGGAGATCCTTGGTAAAGAATACAACACTCTTTTTGACTATTTTGATTCTTGCAGGGCAAAACGTAACATCGCTGATTATAGGCACGTTGGTATTGCTTCTGTTGTAGAATTGGATGAGTTGATTAGCGAAGCGGAAGCGTTTTATGATATCGTTATTAAGTGGTTAAAAGAAAACACAAGCGTTGAGATAATAGTTGTTCTATAATAAATAGAATGACTGATTAAATATAGTATTTCTTTTAAATATTAAGCATTCTTTAAAAAGGGGTGATTGGTATGAAGAAGCTGGTGATATTTTGTATAATCATTGCTTTTCCAGGTGTTATCTTAGGTGTAACATTCGAGGTAATTTCAGAATACGATAGCCCTGTACCGCCGGTTGGTATCCATGAGTACGATATTGGTGACACAATTCGTGCGTATTTAAACCATTATGCTGACACTACGTTTGTGAGTGACAGCATGATCATCTGGTATTGTATCGGATATTATGGAACTGGGGATATTCCAAGCGGAACTGGTACTGGTGTGTTTTTTACCATTACATATAATTCCTCGATAGAATGGATCTGGGTTGAAGCTGGTCCAACCCACCTTCCATTCACAATTTACAACGCAAATCCATGCGAGTTCGATAGCACCGTCAGCATCCATTTAAGGGGCACTCCCGTAACGGCACTTGTACCCCCTGCTTTAACATGCGGCGATACGAGGTACAGATGCACAGGTTGGCTGGGAACAGGTTCGGTGCCGGATTTTGGTACTGCCTGCTCTTTAACCTTCTGGATAAATTACCCCTCGACTATAGAGTGGAAATGGGAACCAATAGATACAACGCTATACTTGACCGTGATTTCGGAATATGGTGACCCCGTTCCACCGGTTGGAATCCATGAATATGAATATGGGGATACGGTCATTGCCTGGACCTCAACTATCGATACGATTGCAATTAGTGATAGTACCTTCACAAAATACTGCTGCCTTGGGCATTTAGGTACTGGTTCCGTCTCTCCAGAGCCCTATTCAGCTGACACTTTCGTTATCCTGGAAAATTCAACAATAGAATGGTTCTGGTACAATTGCACCTTTACACATCCAATCTTAGTTATAGGAGAAAACTCACCTTGCCATTTTGATACTGTGGCTATTTATCGTGTTTGGGGTGACCTGGTGCGAATGCATGTACCGGGTTTCATCACTTGTGGAGATACGGGATATACTTGCATAGGTTGGACTGGAACAGGCTCCGTTCCTGAAAGCGGTTCTGATACTACAGTTGCTTTCAATATATTTGACAATTCCACCATCACCTGGCACTGGCAATTGCAGTGGCCATTCGATGTGACAGGACCACCGGAAGCTCACCCTATCCCGGGACCGGGCAGGCACTGGTATGACGATTCTTCAGAAGTTTACTGTAGAATAGATTCAATCAGTTACGATTCACTCCACGACGATTATTATTATTGTATCGGTTATTACGGAAATGGCTCGGTACCTGCTGTCGGTACCGGTAATGAACTAACGTTTGAAATTACTGAACCCAGCTCCATAGCCTGGAGATGGTCTGCTGCGGATTCTGTTTTTATGCTGATTGTTAACTCGGATTATGGAGATCCTTCTCCTCCATACACAACTTATTGGCTAAGGGGAGGTGAAATAACAGCATCTGTTGATTCGATTGTCTATTTCGATGACACAATGCGCTATGTATGCACCGGCTGGACGGGTACCGGCTCAGTACCGGACAGCGGATCGGGAAACATTGTTACTTTCGAGATAGACACTCACTCCACCATCACCTGGCAATGGCAGCTGCAATGGCCTTTCGATATGACAGGTCCCCTTGAAGCGAATCCTATACCAGAACCCGGAAGACACTGGTACGATGACTCATCTAATGTTTTTGCGAGAGTTGACTCAACATATTACGACACTCTTTGGGGATGCATGTGGTGTATTGGATTTACAGGAAGTGGATCAGTTCCAGTTACGTCACCATGGTACTATGTTGATTTCATAATAAACCAACCCAGTGGCATTACCTGGTTGTGGGCACCAGATACAACAGTTTACCTTCTTACAGTAGTTTCAGAATATGGTGATCCTGATCCCTGTGGAGATACTTATTGGGGAGGGTGTATGCCTGTCGATGCCTGCATCAATTATTGTGAGGTAATCGATTCTGAAACAGTAGCATACTGCAGAGGCTGGATCGGTACCGGATCCGTTCCTGACAGCGGCACAGATACAACCGTTAGTTTTATCATGGAAACCAATTCCACCCTCACATGGATATGGGAAGTTGTGGATGAGGGAATCAAGGAGCAAATTCTGCCGTCTAATTTTGAAATCAGCATTTATCCCAATCCATTTAATGGGGCTGTTTCGATTGAAATTTCCGGGGTAGGGGCGTTTCATGAAACGCCTCCACAATTAGAGATATATGATATAAACGGGAAAGCAGTTGGACGGTTGGATGAACCGAATCGTAGATTTGGTTTGGATGGATGGGTGGAGAATCCCGGGGCACCGGTTCAGCGTATAACCTGGACACCTGAGCCAGCAACCCCCTCCGGCATCTACCTCATCCAGGTAAAGAATCCTAACCAGAGTGTCACGAAGAAGGTCTTATATTTGAAATAAACTAAAAATATTCGCAACTTGTAGCCGCAAGCTTCAGCTTGCGCAGACAAAAGCAATGGTAACCAACACCAATTTGTAAAACATTTATATTGCTTTAATATCGCAAGGTTAATTATTGTGAAGAATATGGTGATTTATTTGGTAAATAATGCTGGAATAGCGCAAGCTGAAGCTTGCGGCTACAGTTACGGCTACTTGCGCTGAGAAACGCAATGAAAACAAACAACAATTGGAAATACATTTATAGTAATGAAATACCGCAAGGTTAATTATTGTGAAGAATATGGTGATTTATTTGGTATATAATGCTGGAATAGCGCAAGCTGAAGCTTGCGGCTACTTGCGTCTAAGTGATGATTGGTTTCGAAATGGGGATACAGGAAAATGAAACGTAAAATTAGAGAGAAAAAACATAGATTACCACTTGAATATTATCGTGGAAAAATAATTTGCGCTTTTACCCTATGTGTAAAAAACCGTGTTGAATACTTCAAGGATGAGAAAATCGTGTTTAAAGCTTTAGACATATTAAAGGAAGATATCCGCTATCACCATTGTATTGCAATTGCATATTGTTTTATGCCTGATCACGTACATCTGGTTTTAATGGGAACAGAAGATGATTCAGACCTTTGGAAGTGCGCAGGCAGATTCCACCAAAGGACCGGATTTTATTTAAAGCAAATTGAAAAAAATTTTAAATGGCAGAAGGATTTTTATGATCATATCGTTCGAAAAGATGAAGATGCTGTTGCTCAGGTAAGGTATATATTTGAAAATCCAGTTAGAAAAGGTTTGGTAAGCTATTGGGAGGATTATCCTTATAAAGGATCCCTTGGAATCGATTTAAACGATGTTTTAGAAGGCTGTTTGTTAAAATAATTGGCTTTTTAGACTTAGGGAAGAATTATTTGCTTATAACCGCAAATTGTAGCCGCAAGCTTTAGCTTGCGCAGACAAAAGCAATGGTAACCAACACCAATTTGTAAAACATTTATATTGCTTTAATACCGCAAGGTTAATTATTTTTAAGAATATGGTGATTTATTTGGTAAATAATGCTGGAATTGCGCAAGCTGAAGCTTGCGTTTTTTGGCAATGAAAACCAACAACAATTCGAAATCGGGTTTTAATGATATAATTAAGAAAGATAAATCGAGGGGAAGGACGTGGTGATGTATTTTGTAAATAATGCTGGAATTGCGCAAGCTGAAGCTTGCGGCTACCAAATATGATGAAATAGTATCGTAACTGATTTAAAATAAGATTGCGAAAAATAATAATTATCTTATTTTACCCCAATATGATAAAAACAAAGAAAATAACTTTACCGGACATGAAAATCAAAGCTTTTTATATATTCGTATTTATCTTGCTTATCTCCTCTATATCCTTTTCAAAAACTAAAACGGTACTAAATACCAATCTTGTTATCACCACAGAAGAAGCCGATTCAAATAAAACAAAAGAAGCCGTCGAGCCTGCTAAATCTCAAAACATTTTAAGATTACAATACTTCAACACCCTCAAATATAATTTTAAGGCAAAAAACTATCATAAAATCGCCGATTATACATTTATGGATGATAAGGGTTTTACCGAGATCCTATCACTAAAGAACTGGATCGAGAACCGGTTCGATGTTTATTATAGACATGACAAGCTGAACAGGAGATATGATCCGAATTGGATAGAATACAGGCTTTTTAAATATAGCGACTGGGACCTGTTCCATCACTGGTAAATAACAAAGATTGAATATCGAATATCGATCAACGAATACTGAATTATGAAGTGGAAAAAAAACAGAGAACAACAAAAAAACAAAACAAAAGAATATATAAACAAAGCGACGGGGATCTATTCCACCGCTGGTAAATAAAAAACAGCACACTGATGACACGTAATTACTAACAAACCAAGGATTTGTTTGAGATAGTCAAGGATAAGAATGTAATTATGTCCACACAAATACTAATTTTTTCTCTGTGGCTCTGTGGTTTCACTTTTTTCACCCGACTATTAACCGTTAGCCGTTTAATATAAAGGAGCGCCAATGTTGACTTTCACACAAAGCTGGTTTTTATCAGTCGTTCCAATCGGAATTGGGATAATTCTCCAGCTCCTCAACATGAAAAAGATGAAGGAAACGCATTCTGAGATACACGGCGTTTTGAGAAACAGGTTCGATCTTGAAAAGGTTAAAATCGCGATAAGCTTGAACATGTCCTGCGCGATGCTCTACATAGCGGTGTGGCTTTTGGTGGTTGTTTTCGGCATATACCTGGTAGCCACAAAGAACCTGGGCTTATTTTCTCTGGTAGGACACATGATGATATTCGGCATCGTTACTCTCCCCTTCGGAATAATCGGGAAAAAAGATGAAAACCTGATAAAGAAGCTTGAAATCGAATCTGAAGACCCATATATTGAAAAAAAATTCAGGGATTACCTTAGGCAATGGAACCAACCGCAATTAAAGATACATGATTAAAATCGAAGCAGAAAAATATCCGTCTCGTAAAAGTCCCCTCTCGAGAGGGGTGCCCGTAAGGGCGGGGTGTGTTCTAAAAACCACAAAATTGAAAATGACTCTATTTGTCCACTTTTGTTTATTAGTTTTAATCTCTTCCATTTGCATTCTCGAGGCAGCCGAGGGTTACTACAAGGACCTCTTCATGGACGGCGGTGTTGACTTATATTCGCACACGACACTCCCCGCGGCTGAATCGCTCGCCTTCTCCATGGAATACCTCGCTACCGACAATAACAGCATTCAGTCGTCGGTAATGATATTGAACGGGAATGACGAGAACGGCGCTCTTCTCTATCCAGACGGCGAGCCGCGCTTCAGGGTGATATACACAAATGGAGGTTCAGCGACCAACCACGGCAACTCATTGGGCGAAACGGGGCGGGACCGCGTACGCGCGTTTTTCTATAATGGAGGCAGCTATACAGGCTCGTGCGCCGGGGCGTTTATTTGCTCCATCCACTACCAAACATCCGGGGTCTGGACAGCCTATTACCACATCTGGCCGGGCAGAACAGCAAGCACAGGACTAACGGATACCCCCACAGGTCACTTCATCACCACCGGTTCCCCGCTTCTCGACTACTTCGATTTCGGCGGGGATATGTACATAGCTAACGTTTACCACAATGGCGGGTGCTACGCAAGGGAGACCATCGATTACCCACCGGAAACTGAGGTGCTTCTCCGCTTCGATTACCCGGGAAGGACTATGCACGAGAAGGCTTCATGCTGGGCTTACAAGGAATCCGACACGACGGGCAGGATCACTGTCATAGGTTCTCACCCTGAACAGGAGGAGACCGGCGAGAGGCTGGACCTGATGAAAGCTATTTTACTCTACGCGTTGAGCGGAACGGGCACTCCGACCGTGAAGGCAGCCCTCTCAAAGGGTGAAACCCGGTACATGAATCTCGCTACGAGTGATGAAGACCCTGAATACACGAAGATCGGGGATAAGCAATATCACCACTTCACTGTTGATGTTCCTACTGAAGCCAGCAGCCTCCAGGTTGTACTTGATGGGGATGACGGCTATGACCTGAGTCTCTACCTTCGCCGTGGGGATTTCGCGTTCGAGAGCGCGGCGGAATATTCTGACACCAGGCCGGGCGCGGACAAAACTTTACTGGTGCCGGTTCCGACTCCCGGCACCTGGTACATCGGGGTAGAATGCGCCACCACCGTGGAGACGATCGAGCAATCATGGGGATTCGAGTATACCGGTATCCTCGATGTGCTGAACGGCGTGGCTTATAGCATCACCGCTGATTGGAGTATTGGCTCGACTGTTGCTGAAAATCATACTAAACCGGAAAAACTCGGGTTGTTAACGGCTTATCCGAATCCATTCAATGAAAGGACCACTATCAGCTTCGAATTGACTGAACCGGGTGATGTTAAATTAGAGATCCTGGATAATCTCGGGAAACAGGTTGAAATACTTTCTGATGGCTACTATGAGAAGGGGGAACACGGAATAACCTGGGATGCGACCGACAAAGCCTCCGGCGTATATTTCTGCAGGGTCAGTTGCGGGGAAACAAACTTTTTAAAGAAAATCATACTTTTAAAATAGTGCAACCATATACTTAACACACATTAAAGTTCGTCGAGTTTATAGGTGTTTCCTTTTGATTGAAATAAAAAGTGATAATATTGATTGGTCAAATTGGGTCATAATCGAAACATTGGGTATTATACAGGTCTGTATATATTCCTATTTAGGGTGATATACTGTTAGGTTTTTAATATATTTATGGCTTTTCCCTTGACCGTCAAAGAAAAAGTAATAAATTTTGGATAATATACAGAAAACAATAGAATAACTTGTTAAATGAAGCATAAATGCAATAAGTACCGTAAATTTGCACTAAGTTTTGGAATTTGAACGATGGAATAATTGAAATTGGT
>JAFGQG010000164.1 GCA_016935765.1 bacterium | reverse complement strand
TCTGTAAAGAACCTTTATATAGGTTTTGGGGGCAACATTGTCAGAAGGTTCTACTTCGGAAGTAATTATCTCTGGAGAAAAACCGCTGATGATATTAAACAGGACGGATGGTCATTCGGATTGATGGCTCAACCAATTAAGCAGGTATCAATTGGCTGGAAGTATGAATCCACAGACTGGAATTCCTATAACCAGTTCGGAATCGGCTTAAGACCACTCAACTGGAGAGTAACCTTGTTCTGGGAAGGATTATTACCTGATGAAGCAGAGTTGAAGGATATGTCTCACTTTTTTGGTGGAGAACTGCATCTTGTTGATGGTATCAAGCTTTTCGGGAAAGTGGACCAGGATAATAATTTCTGGGCTGGGGCTGAAATTGACTTCTGGAATCAGGGGATAGGCGCAGTAGTGCAGGGGAATGACGAGGAAACATCCAGCGAAACCTACTACGGTCACTTCTCGGCTGAATATTTTAAAACCTTGATACCTAAAAAGGATAAATATCTTTATCTAAGTTTATCCGGTACTCTTGAAGAACAGAAAAGAGGGTTTTCATTTTTCGAAGAAAATATAAGTATGACTCTCTTGAATTTGATTATTACTATAGATAAAGCAGCAAAGGATGAGGATATTAAAGGTTTGGTGATCAGGTTCAATAATTTCGGGCTTGGAATGGGAATGGCGGAAGAGTTGAGAATTGCGCTGGAGAGATTCAAGGCTGAAGGTAAAAAAATATATGTATATATGGATACACCTGGTAATGCTATTTACTACTTAGCCTCCTGCGCGGATAGCATTTTCATGCCTGAATCCGGCAGTTTGAATCTTACGGGGCTCTCAGCAGAGATGATGTTTTTAAAAGGCACATTCGATAAGCTGGGCATAAAAGCAGATCTGGAAAGGGAAGGCAAATATAAAAGCGCGGTAGAGATGTTCACAAGAGACAGTATGTCTGCTGCTAATAGAGAGGAAACGGAAGCCCTTCTGGATGATATTTATGAGAATTTACTTGTAAAGATCGAGGAAGGCAGGGGCTGGTCGGAAGCAAAAGTGAGAGACCTGATAGACAGGGGACCTTATTCAGCTACGGATGCGCTAAGTGAAGGATTAGTTGACTCTCTCTTATATTTCGATGAGTTCAAAAAATTCGTTAGTGAGGATATAGGACTTGTCGGTTGGAATCAATATACATCCATAGGATCCCGGGAATATGTATGGGGGAGCAAACCAAAGATCGCTGTGGTGTGGGCTGAAGGTGGTATTGTTCGTGGTTCCTCAGGCAGGTCGCTCTTGAGTGGTCTTACCGTGGGTTCGGAAACTTTTGCAAAGGCTATAACTGCAGCAAAGAACGATATTGACGTAAAAGCGATCCTTGTCAGGATTAATTCGCCGGGTGGCTCAGCCCATGCTTCTGATGAGATGTGGCACGCCGTGCAGCAAGCATCAGAGAAAAAACCAGTCATAGTATCTATTGGTAATGTTGCAGCTTCAGGTGGTTACTATCTCGCCTGTTCAGGTGATTATATCTTCGCGGATGATAATAGCATAACAGGTTCCATAGGTGTTATAAGCGGGAAGTTCTCGTTGGGAGGTCTCTATGACAAAATAGGTGTGAACAAGCAGATAATTAAGCGAGGCGAAAATTCAGCGATATGGACTGATTCGAGAGAATTCAATGAGATGGAAAGAGAAAGGGTCAGGAGATCAGTCAAAAATTATTACATGATTTTCAAGAACCGTGTAGTTGAGACAAGGGAAATGTCGCAGGATTCAGTGCAGTCAATTGCTCAGGGAAGAGTGTGGACCGGAAAGGCTGGAGAGAAAATAGGCTTGGTTGACTCGATCGGTGGGTTGTATGACGCGTTGACATATACGAAGATTAAGGGTGGTTTGAAAATCGAAGACGAGATTGAGTTGAAGGAATTACCGAAACCTCGATTCGAATTCCCATTCCTGCCTGGTTTTAATGCGGAAGTTCAGTTGCCGGATCCTTTAAGGGAGGAACTTGAGAAGCTGCCGGTTTTCCCCTATGAAAATAGCGAACCGCTTTATTTGTGGCCGTATAAATTATATATATATTGATTTTAAGTATTATAAAAATTATTGACATTTTTGAATTTATGTATAATTTAGAATTAATTATTGGTTTTTTGAAAATAAGCTTTGGTAAGGAATGAACGTATCATGCGAATTAAGAATCACCCCATATTAAAATTCGAATTCGGTAGAAAGGTAAAATTCACCTTTGAAGGTAAGGAGATGTATGGTTACGAGGGGGAACCTATAGGAGCTGCGCTGCACGATAATGGCGTAATGGTTTTAAGGCAGAGTATAAAGCTGAAGCGCCCTCGGGGTTTCTTCTGTGCTATAGGGCATTGCTCATCATGCCTGATGGAAGTGGATGGTGAATCGAACGTTAGAACTTGCGTAGAGCCGCTGAAGGAGGGAATGGTAGTGAAACTCCAGAAGGGAAAGGGGACGTTGAAATGATACATCAGGTTCCTATGTTGGTTATTGGTGGTGGACCTGCAGGTATGGTTGCAGCACTACAGGCGCTTGAAGCAGGTGTAGATGTTGTGCTTATTGATGACGGTATCGAAATAGGTGGTCAACTAATAAAGCAAACGCATAAGTTCTTCGGCTCTGAGATGGAATACGCCGGAACCCGGGGTTTCCAGATAGGGAATCTACTGACAGACAAGCTTTTTTCATTCGATAATTTCAAGTATTTTGGAAGGACAACCGCAACCGGGTTTTACGAAGATGGCGTGGTTACCGCGCTTAAGGACAACAAGGAATATCTTAAATTCAAACCTGAGGTTATTTTAATCGCGACTGGCGCTTCTGAGAAACCCCTGGCAATTCCGAACTGCGATCTGCCAGGCGTTTATGGCGCAGGTGCTGTCCAAACGCTGATGAATTTATACGGTGTAATGCCCGGGAAAAAAGCGCTAATGATAGGAGCTGGGAATATTGGGCTTATAATAGCTTACCAATTGCTGCAAGCTGGTACGGAAGTATCAGCAGTAGTCGAGGCGATGCCATGCATTGGTGGTTACCTTGTTCACGCATCCAAGATCCGCCGCGCTGGGATTCCCATTATGACAAGCCACACCATTACCGAAATTGAAGGTGATGCTTGTGTAGAACGAGCCCAGATAGTCCGTGTAGATGAAAACTGGCAGCCGGTTCCAGGGACAGAAAAGTGGATAGATACAGACCTGATATGTGTAGCTGTGGGTTTGACACCGCTCATAGATCTACTTTGGATGGCAGGCTGTGAAATGAAGTATGTAGCAAAATTGGGCGGAGAAGTTCCGGTACGCAACAAGCAAATGCAGGCTACAATCCCAAATATATTTGTTGCTGGAGACGCGGCAGGTATTGAAGAAGCATCCAGCGCGATACTTGAGGGTGCAATAGCTGGCTTGGGTATGGCAAACTTCCTCGGCGCTGAAATAGCTGATTATGATGAAAAACATAATAAATACTGGAATGAACTAAACAGTTTCAGAAGCGGTCCCATAGGACAAAGAATATCGGAAGGATTGAAATTCGTTTTAAGTTAAGGCGATCAGAAAATTTGAAAGATTTTATTATTTAAGATATTAAGGAGAATTAATTGCTAAAACAAACCGGGATACCAACTAAAGAGGATATTGAGAAAATTCTTCCTTCAAAGCAGAGAAGAGAAAAGGGTGCATACGTCGTAATTGAGTGCTTTGAGGAGATCCCCTGTGATCCCTGTACAGCTGCATGCCAGTATGGAGCGATTCTCCAGATGGAGAATGTAAACGACCTTCCAGAAGCCGATTACGAAAAATGTAATGGATGCGGTATATGTATAGGTTTATGTCCTGGTGTTGCTATTTTTGTTGTTGATGAAACCTATTCTGAAGAGAAAGCCCTGATAAAGCTTCCATACGAGTTTACTCCTTTGCCCAATAAGGGGGATGTTGTTCCTGGTCTGGACAGAGCGGGAGAAGAAGTATGTAAAGCTGAGGTAATCAGGGTTCAGAAACATCCTTCGAAGACTAACATTATCTGGATTACTGTTCAGAAGGAGTTAGCTCACGAGGTCAGGTTTATTCGAATTCCTGAAATATAAAGTGAGTGAACTTTTTTCCAGGAGAATTCCCTAGATGGCGGTTTATAGTGAGCGCTGTTTTATACTTTTTTTCAAAAATAACTTGACAAACTTGACAGGTTTTCTATATTATTATTGAAAATTATTGTCAATAAGGAGCAAAAGTAAAATGTATGGAAGACATTGGTGGCATGGGCATCTCAGGAGAAGGGGATACAGGGTTACAGTTCCTAGGGAGACAATCATTCAAGTTCTGAGTGACGCGGATAAACATCTATCTGTCGAAGAGATATTTAATGAGGTATTGAAGTTGCATCCTGGCGTTGGATTAACCACTGTTTATAGAACGGTGGAGTTGTTGCGCAACATGGGATTTGTAAAGAAGTACGAGTTTGGAGATGGACTATCAAGGTACGAGTTGGAAAAAGGTAGTAAAAAACCTCATCATCATCACCTCGTATGTACTCGTTGTGGCAAGATTATTGATTATACTGATTTTGTGGATGAGGAAGTTGTTTTACTAAGAAAAGTTGAGAACAGGTTAACAAAGAAGTACAAATTTGATATCAAGAATCATCAGATCCATTTTTATGGAATCTGTGATGAGTGTAAGTAGTTAATTTTTTTTGGAAAAAATATAAATGAAAATCATTACCAAAAACATAAAAGGAGGTGTTTTGAAATGCCAAGAGGAGATAGAACGGGACCAGACGGAATGGGTCCAATGACCGGTAGAGCTGCTGGCTATTGCGCCGGCTATAACGTTCCTGGTTATGCAAATCCGATGTATGGCAGAGGATTCAACAGAGGTGGTTTCGGAAGAGGAAGAGGATACAGAAGCTGGTTCCACGCGACTGGATTGCCTGGATGGCACAGATCAAGGATGGGAATGCCTGCTTATGGTAATCCAAATGCTTACGGTGTTCCTCCGGTTTACCCCCAGGAATCCCTGAATTCAGAGGATGAGAAAAAAATACTGATGGAACAAGCTGAATACCTGAAGAAAGACCTTGAGATGCTGCAAAAGCGGATCAATGACTTAGAAAAAGAGAAGGAATAGGCTGTCCGGAAGAGAATTTCCCGAGGGTGATAAACCCTCGGGAAATTTAATTCATCAGAACCAAATGATTTAGAATAAACAATACAGTATTATTGATAATACTAACTTGTTTAGTAAATTGTGATGCTGTATATCGAATAACCACCACCCCCGTTAAAGATACAGAGATTCATCCAATCCTACGTTATCAAAACAGACTAAAAAATACAAAAGCCACAATAGAAAGGAACAAATTATCAGGATGAATTAAAAATGTTAGTGTTGTAGAATAAGTGACAGGATTTATATGCTTGACTTTTGAAAATTTAATTCCTTTATTGAGACTAATTGATAATAATAACTAATAATGGATGAGGAGAATGTTGAAATGAAAATATGTATTACTTCTACGGGTAATAATCTTGATTCACTTCTTGATCAAAGGTTTGGGAGATGTAGTTATTTTATAATCTACGATGTTGATACTGGTGAGTATGAAGCAGTTGAGAATTCGGCAGTGAGTGAGATGCATGGCGCTGGGATACGGGCTGCGCAGGGAGTTAGTCAAAAAGGTGTAAAAGCGATAATAACTGGAAATATCGGACCGAATGCTAGTAATGTATTATCTGCATCGGGGATAGATATTTTAGCTGGGATTGACGGCATGGTAAGTGATAATGTTGAGCAATTTAAGGCTGGGAAGCTGGAGACTTTAAAAGGACCTAACGTTCCAGGGCATTTCGGGAGTGGTCAGGGAATGCAGGGTGGAGGTATGGGAAGTGGCATGGGTAGAGGTAGGTTTAAACATGGTCAGGATTAGATTGCTAAAAAGCACAAGGACTATCTAAGGAGGATAAAGTATGAAAATAGCAATATCGACGGATGGGAGTGTGGTATCTGCTCATTTTGGAAGGTGCCCTGAATATACAATATTGAACATTGAAGGTGATAAACTGATAAATAAAGAGGTCATAGAAAACCCCGGACATCAAACCGGCTTTCTTCCGGAATTTCTCAAAGGTAAAGGAGTGGGTTGCATAATTGCTGGTGGTATGGGATGGCGCGCTCAGGATTTGTTCATGCAATCCGGAATCAAAACCCTCCTGGGATTATCTGGTAGCATTGAAGAGGTGATATCCCAGCTATTAAATGGTACACTGAAAGGTGGAGAAAGTCTCTGTCAGCCCGGTGCCGGGAAGGATTATGGCATTCCTAAAGCTGACCATATACACGAACATAAGGATTGCGATAAGCATAAGTGATAAAAATCTAGATAGAAAAAAAGGAGTGGAATAACATGAAGATAGCGGTAACTTCAACTGGCGGTTCGCTAAACGCGCAAGTAGCGCCTAATTTTGGCAGATGCGCTTATTTTATTATTGTGAATAGCGAGGACATGAAATTTGAGCCGATATCCAATCCGGGAACGGGTATGATGGGAGGAGCTGGTCCCGCCGCGGCGCGCTTGATAAATGATAGAGACTGCAAAGTGCTTCTCACCGGAAGTGTCGGTCCGAATGCTCAAAGCGCACTTAAACAGTTTGATATTGAAGTTGTAACTGGTGTTTCCGGTACAGTTAAAGAAGCAGTTGATAATTATCTCGAGACCCAAAAGTAGAAAGAGTATATGAAAAAAATTGCAGTTGCATCCGGAAAGGGGGGAACAGGGAAAACCACAGTTTCATTACTCCTTACGCTGATTGCATCAAAAAAATATAAAGTTCAATTGGTGGATTGTGATGTCGAGAATCCTAATTGTCACATTTTCCTTGGATCATTCCCAATAAAGAAAGAAAAAATAGGTGTTTTTTACCCGGTTATCAACCTTGAAAAGTGTAGTTTCTGTAAAAAATGCCAGGAGGTATGTGAATACAATTGCCTTCTTGTATTAGATGATAACGTTTTATTTTTTCCGGAGTTATGTCATCCTTGCAAGGGTTGCCTTTTTGTTTGTCCGGAAGGAGCGATTGATGAGGGTAAACGGGAGGTAGGTGACATTTGCTGGTTTCGAGAGAGCGATAATATATATTTCAACTACGCGGTCATGGATGTGGGTGAAGCCAGGGCAAATCCATTGATCGAGGAATTGAAGAAGAACCTGGAGAATGATGTCGATCTAATTATCTTTGATTCCCCTCCGGGAGCTAACTGCCCGATGGTGCAGGCTGTCAATGATTCAGATTACGTGATTCTCGTGACAGAACCTACTCCTTTTGGGCTTTACGATCTGAAAATAGCATGGAGTGTCGTCAATAAACTTGGTATCCCAGCAGGTATCGTTATCAATCGCGATGAAGGTGAAGATAAAATAATTACAGATTTCAGCAGCCAGGAGAATATACCTGTGATATTAAAAATACCATTTTCCCTTGAATTTGCCAGATTATATTCAGAGGGAGTAATAAAAGCTGATTTTTTTCCTGATATTGAAGAAAAGATGTTTAATATAATCGAGAGTATATAACTACTTTTATAAATAATTAGACTGGTTTTTAGAGTAGGAACAATGAAACAGATTTTAATAATTAGCGGAAAAGGCGGGACGGGTAAGACATCGTTAACTGCAGCGATTACAAGGCTTTATGACGATATTGTTGTTGCTGATTGCGATGTTGATGCTCCTGACCTTCACATTCTGCTAAAACCTGATATAAAGGAACGTTCTGTGTTCAAAGGTGGCAAATTAGCGGATATCGACCCCGAAAAATGCACTGAATGCGGAAAATGTACTGAAGTATGCCAGTTCGGAGCTATCACTGAGGATTTCACTGTGAAAAAATTTTCCTGTGAAGGTTGTGGTGTATGTGTTTGGAATTGCCCATTCGACGCGATCACGATGTATCAGAAAGAATCGGGGGAGTATTATATTTCTGAAATAGAAAACGGTATTATGCTCCACGCGCTTCTTAATCCAGGCGAGGAGAATTCAGGGAAATTGGTTACGGGAGTAAAGCAAAAAGCCTTAACATTCGCAGAGAAACGCAATGTAGAATTTATGCTGATCGATGGACCGCCGGGAATTGGCTGCCCGGTCATTTCTTCGCTGAGCGGGGTAGATCTCGCAGTAATTGTGACAGAGCCCACAAAGAGTGGAATCCATGATTTGGAAAGAGTATTGAAAGCAGCCAACCACTTCGGTGTCCAATCGAAGGTAGTGATAAACAAGTCGGATTTAAATCCGGAAAACACCGAGAAGATAAAGGGTTATCTCGATAAAGAAGATATTGAGGTACTTGCGGAGATACCATTTTCAAGTAGATTTATTGAAGCGTTGAAGCAGGCTAAGACGATTGTGGATTTTACTCCCGATGGAATTGAGAGTCAGTGTATAAGGGAGATAAAGAGTAAATTAGATAAGCTGATTTGACTTTGATCTTATTTTAATATAACAAGTTTCTGTTCTTTTGTAAAGTATTCATGCTGAATGCGGCAGAAATAAATACCCGTGGAGAGGTCTTCGGAATTAAAACTCTTTGTGTAAGCTCCTGATTCATGATAGCTGTCTACCAGGGTAGCCACTTTCATACCAAGCAGATCGAATATCTCGATTTTGACCTTTCCAGCTTGGGCAAGCTGGTAGTAGATGGTAGTCGCACGATTGAATGGATTAGGGTAGATTTTTATACTGTAATTGTTTATAGGCGGTTCATCGGCGATTTTGAATTCAAAAGCTCCAATATCCCAGGATTCGAATAAAGGTCTTTCGATTCCTGCGATATCAACGAATGGCGCGTAAATAAGGGTTTCAGCAGTTTCAACAAACAAAGAACCTGTCCCGGCATCGATACAGGGTGAATCCATAAGCAGGTTGTACTCAGCTTGAGCGGTATCGGCAAATTGTGGTGGTTCTATAATAATATGCCCTCCCCATTGAAATGCGTTTTCTTCAGCCGGTTCGAATCCAAAGGAATCCACACAGCAATAGTCCAGGTAAGCATTATTGTACCCACCGTAATAAAACTCGTTTCCTTCTTCAGAATGATTATAATACATGATAGAGTTCACAATTATGGGGGATGAAATGAATTCGCAGAATAATCCGCCGCCCTTTAAAAAAGCGGAATTTCTGGCAATTGTATTATTGCACATCACCGGGTAGGTCATCCATGAGAGGGCGACGCCTCCACCTGATGCGGCTGCGTTTTCAACGATTACATTGTTCTCGATCAGTGGGCTGGAGCGGTTACAGTAGATTCCGCCTCCGAAGCTTGCGCCGCCTTTAGTCTCATTTCCGAGAATCATGTTACAGCTTATGACAGGGTTGGAAGATTCACAGAATACTCCGCCACCCTTAGAGTTGTGATGCCATAGGATGTTGTAGCTGATGGTGTTATCGCTGATAACTGGTGATGAATTCTGGCAGAAAATGCCGCCGCCATTATCATCGTAGGAGCTATTATGGTGTATTTTGCAGTTGGTTATATTAGGTGATGAATTAATGCAGTAGATACCCCTTTTATTCCTGAGCAGGTTGCAGTGTGAAATTTTTGGTGATGAGTTCGAACATGAAATTCCGCCATCGCCAGAAGTCGCGCCCTCTATCCTGCAGTATATTATTTTCGATGTTGTGTCGCAATTGAAGAGATTGATACCGCTGAAACCGCCGCCTCCAGTATAATCAGCAAATACTATGGAATCATCTTCTGTGCCTATAGCCTGGAATTCACCATAGGCTTTTATCCCGGCATTGAAATGGAAATATACTTCGACTCCGGGCTCCACTGATAATGAATATTCAGCCGGAATTATCAGGTCATCGATAACAACGTATGGTGAACCACTCAGGGTAAGTGTGCCTTCCGTATATTCACCACCGATGAAGTTCTCGGGATAGTATTCGGGTTTGAGCATTCCGCCATAAGCTCCCATATCGTTCCTGGAACCGTCCTCATCAAGGTTGGAGTTTGGGTCACCGGCATCTTTACATGGTGAGGCTTCAGATAGCTGAAAATCGTTATTGTCGGCATCACGAAACAAGGGATTAACATATATTAATCCAGCGCCCCAAGCGGGTTCTACTTCACCCTCAGGGAAGAAGCACCTGTTGGAATCTATATTCGAATAATCAATGCTTATACTGACATCTGAAACGTCCATTTTATTGTCGAAGTGGATGTCAGGAGTAAGTGGAGATTCGTTATCGTAGAAAATGGTGTTTTTAATATCCGAGGTCAGATCGCCTTTTAAGAATATAGCACCACCGGTCGAATCTGCAGTATTTTGGAAAATAGTATTATTTATTATATCTGAATTTGCTTTGATCAGGTAGAGACCGCCGCCGTTTTCTTCAGAGTGATTTCCGGCTATCACATTGTTTTGGAGTATAGGCGAGGAGCTCCAGTATGCGAATAAACCCCCGCCGAACCGTTTGGCATGATTCCCGATTATGTGGTTCTGAATGATGTTCGGGGATGACTTGCAGCAGAATATCCCTCCGCCGCTTGCATTGTTTGAGTCAGCATCGTTATTGATTATTATGTTGCCTTTGATTAGGGGATAGGAATGCCAGTTATAGATCCCGCCCCCACGGTCGTGAGCGATATTATTCTCGATGAGGTTGCCAATTATGGTGGGAGACGATTCGCTGCAGCATATACCGCCCCCCCGAGAGAGCGCCCGGTTTTTTCGTATTGTGTTGTTAGCTATAGTGATATCCGAATAGTAGCAATGAATTGCTCCTCCATCCCGGTAGTTAAACTCCACATCGTCCGCATTACCGTACTCTATTCGGCAGTATTGCAGTGTGCATGCTTCGGAGGCTTTGTAAAACCTTAAGCCATGCCAGCCTCCGCTGGTGTTGGTCAGGTGGGTATCGATGCAGGTAAATATAATCGAGTCGTCTTCTGTCCCGATGGCTTTGAAGACAGCGTTCGAATCGATGACAATGCTGTAATGTCCAGCGAAAAGGACATTAACTCCTGGCTGTATGATTAGGCTCTGGTTGGTTGGGACTCGAACATCGCACCTCACAACGTATGGGGAATTCTCTATGCTCCAGATTCCGGAAACGAATCCGCATGGGTTCGCTGAACCGGTAGATGTTTTAATATAATGCAAGGTGTAACACCCTGTTTCAGTTGTATCCGTGTGGTTCACCTTTACCAGATAAGTATCGGAAATTTCCGGTGTGAAAGTAATCCTGAAATTGTTGCCTACCCATGTGTTATCGTCGGATGTGATAAGTTCGGTCATATCCTGGTCATATAATTCTATTTCAACATCTTCATAGCCGGTTGACCAGAACTGGACCGTATCGCCCATGCCGGTTATGAACAGCAGGAAATCGACATCATTTTCAGGATAGATGGTATGGTATTCGGTTTGTTCCACGGGCAAGATGTCTATTATTCGGCTGGTTACACACGGGTCGTCGGGTTCATAGGTGTCAAAATCGTGGCATGAATCTTCAGGTGTTGTGTAGTAAAGAAAGTGAGCCTGCATTTCGATATCGCATTGTCCCCATTTAATGCGGAAGTATCCGTCTTCGCCCCAATCTCCCCAGCTATTCTTGATGGTCCAGGAGCTGTCAGTGGTATTCCAACCGCAGCATACGACTGCGTGTCCTGCTTCATAATGTCCCCACAGATGTTCATAGACTCCGCCGGCATAGTAACTGAAATCCGAGTAAACGTTGTACGAAACGTAAGTTGGGTTATGCTCGACCACGGTTTGCATTTCTTCGATGGTGGGATTATAAATACTCACATAGCTATCGAGCTTGAATTTTCTATCAAACCAGTCTTCGCACCTGTTGCATGGACCATTCGATGCGGAGTATGGGAAGCATTCTTCGTCGGGTATTCCTGGCGATACGAAGTAATCACCAGCCCAGATTCCACCGTTGCAGCTTCCTTCAGGGTAGCAGTCGGATACGATAGTTTCTTCTGAGAGGTCGAGGTCCATATCGGGTTCATTCGCGCCGATCTTGATCGCGGCTTCGAAAGCGCCGACCGAACCGAACGCCCAGCAGCTTCCGCATGCGCCCTGGTTCCTGATAGGCGTCATCCAGTTGTGATCAAACCTGTTACGCCAATCGAGAGTGTCAGGGAGCTCCTTGGATCTGTCAAGTAAATCAAGAGTTGCTGCGCGAGATGATAAAAGCGAATCTGGTACTGGCAGCGCGCCTAACATCCTCAGCCTGATGGAATCCGGCAGAAAAACAACACGGTTCAAACCCGCCCTCCAACTTGCTTTCTTGTCCCTGATAGCTGCTTTTATTGCAAGATAATCTGATACTTTCCGCTCTACAAATCTCAGCCATTTATCATCGATACTGCTGGTAACCTCCCTCAAGGTGCAGGAATCACAATTAGCACTATCATCTATTTTATAGGCATAGCAAACTTGATTTTCGCCTGGTATATAAACAATAATCCTGTAATTGGATAGCCCTGAAGACCGAGAACTAAATTCGAATTCGTGGCTGTAGGTTTTGTTTCCTTCAACACTTTCGAACTCAGTACAATCAATGAAATCCTCGCCACTGAACAAGCAAATTACAGGGTTGCAATTGCTCACCTCTGATTTGAAATTTAGTATTAAATGTCCTTTTGCAGTATTGAAGTTTATGCTTGAACTTATTTCGAAGGTACTGCCATTTAGCATTCCACAAAGTAAAACTAAAATACAGAAGGGAATAATTCTAAAAAACAGTTTTTTATTGAATAGATTCATAGTCACTCTTTCGTATTTATAATTAAATAACAATTTATTTAAAAACAATTAGTGTGCAATAGTTTTTTAAGTTGAAAGGTGTGGCGTAGTTTTCTCTTGACATGTATATTATGTTCGCATAAATTTTTATTGGAAATGGATATTTTACCCATATATTTATAACGAAACCATTTTTAGCGAGAGTTTTTCTTTTTATAATCCGAAAAATATTATACGATTCTTTAATTTGAAGAGCAATTATGAAAGATAAATCTAAAGAAGTAACCAAGGAACAGTTAGCAAAAGAATTATCCGAGTTTCAGGAAAGAAGCAAGGAGTTAGAGGAATCCAAAGCTATTCACGATGAGGCTATAAGTAGCTTGCAGGATATTGGGAAAACATTTCAGGAGCTTACAGAGAGCATAAGTGATTTATTTTACTCAATGGATAGCGATCTAAGGTATACTTATTGGAACAAAGCTTCTGAGGAACTAACTGGAATTACTTGCAAGGATGCGATTGGTAAGAATATATTAGATATTTTTCCGGATAATGAGGGAACAAGGAGGGCTATAGCGGTATACATGAAGGTTCTTAAAACTAACGAACCCGAGACTTTTATTAATAAATACCAAATTCAGGGGAAAGACCATTTTTATGAGATTACGGCATATCCAAGACCGAAGGGTATTACGGTATATGCAAAGGATGTGACGGAGCGTAAGCATCAGGAAGAGGTTCAGTGGCAGAAGACCTTTAATGTTGGAGAACAGGTTAAAAAGCTAAACTGTTTGTTCAATATTTCCGATCTTGTAGCTTCAGGAATATCACTCGATACGATTCTCAGGGTTACTACTGAGTTAATTCCGCCAGCATGGAAGTATCCTGAAATTACATGCGCGCAGATTACAATTGATGATGAAAAATACAAAACAAGGAAATTCAAAAAAACTTCGTGGGGTTTAAGTAAGGAGATAACTTTCAATAATAACAAGATTGGCGCGGTTAATGTGTATTACCTTGAGAAACGACCGGATCTTGATATCGGACCCTTCCAGAGAGAAGAAGACAATCTGCTTGATGCGATAGCTGATGAAATTGGAAGGATAGTAGGTTATAAACGAGCAGAGAGTGCTTTAAAAAACAACGAGGAAAGGTATCGTTTACTTGTTGAAAATCAAACAGATCTTGTTGTAAAGGTTGATACCGAAGGTAATTTTTTATTTGTCAGTCCTTCATATTGCGATACTTTTGGTAAGAGTGAGGAGGAGTTATTAGGGAAGCAATTCATGCCGCTTGTTCACAAGGATGATAGAGAGAAAACTGCAAAAATAATGGAAAGTTTATATAAACCGCCTTATACCTGTTATGTAGAACAAAGGGCTATGACTAAAGAGGGTTGGAGATGGTTAGCCTGGGCGGATAAATCGGTTCTGGACGAAGGTGGGAATGTGTTAGCTATAGTAGGTGTTGGGAGAGATATCACGGAAAAGAAGGCGACAGAGGAACAGGTTAACGCTGCACTAAGGGAAAAGGAAGTGCTTTTAAAGGAAGTGCATCACAGGGTCAAGAACAACCTGCAGATAATATCGTCTTTATTAAATATAAAAGCGAAGTCTGCAGGTGATGAGAATGTATCCAGTGTTTTCCACGAGATGCAGAACCGGATACGTACAATGGCTTTGATCCATGAAAAGCTCTATCAATCAGGGGATTTCGCGAGTGTGAATTTTGGCGGATATATTAGGAACCTTGCTGCGATACTCTTTAAATCCTACAGATCCCCCGAGAAAGCGATAGACATAAGAATCAACATCGACGAGATATTCCTTGGCATGGACAGCGCAATACCATGCGGTTTGATCATTAATGAACTTGTGTCTAATTCGATGAAATATGCCTTCAAGAAAAAGGATAGAGGTGAAATTGAAATTAAAATGGTGATAGCTGAGAGATTTAAGGATGAAGACCTGCTTAGATTAGAAGTAAAAGACGATGGGATAGGGCTTCCTGAAGGTTTTGATTACAAGGAAACCGAAACTCTTGGTTTCCAGATCGTGGATACACTTGTTCACCAGATCGGTGGTACTCTGAGTGTCGATTCGCGTGGAAAAGGTAATAAGGGGGAGAATGGCGGTACTAAAATTATTATAGATTTTAAGGAACCACATCATAAGGGTGAAAGCAAACTCCCTGAAGATAATAATATTTGATTTATTGCTTACTTTCCAACGTTCTTATTTTTTCCCTTTATTGTTCATTTGTCATTAATCAATAATCGTTTTGTTTTTCTATCATCCATCCATTCTTGACATTTTAAAAAAAAAATTTATTATGAAGGTTAGAATAAAGACCTGAGTAAACTAACTATACCTAAGGTATTTATGAAATTTCTTATCCACAGCCTGAACCACAGCTTGATGATCACCGCGTTCGTTTTCGTGATGATGGTACTGGTGGACTTTTTTGAAGCGCTGACGCAGGGCAAAATGAGTGGGTTTATCAAAAGCGGAATCAAAAGGCAATACATAATATCATCGTTTCTTGGCGTGATACCCGGTTGCCTCGGCGCTTTCATGGACGTATCCCTCTACGTACATGGTTTGATTACATTCGGCGCAATTGCTGGAGGCATGATAGCCACTTCAGGTGACGAATCGTTCGTGATGCTCGCACTGTTCCCGGGTAAAGCGCTATTGCTATTCGGTTTGCTATTCATCTGCGGGGTCGTCTTTGGATGGATAGCTGATAAATTAGTGCCTATTTTTAAGATACAACCCTGTGAAGAATGTGTTCTCACTGAAATCCACCCTGTTGAAGCAAGTAAGATTTTTAATTTTGATAGTATCATTAAACATTTCAAAGATATATCTCTTGCGCGCTTTCTCCTTTTGATGATACTACTATCATTAATCGTGGGCTTAAGCGCAGGTATTTTTGGACAGCATGATTGGGGTTGGGATAAAATCACCTTGCTTTCACTTCTTATCCTCGCCGTCTTAATAGTTATCGTGACCCCGGACCATTATATTGAAGAACACGTGTGGCAGCATATTTTCAAAAAGCACATCTGGAAAGTGTTCCTGTGGACCTTTGGCGCATTGACCCTTATCGAGCTGGGATTGAATTATTGGCACCTTGAATCGATGGTCAAGGGTAATATTCTCATCGTACTCATACTCGCGTCATTAACTGCAATAATCCCTGAATCAGGACCGCACCTTATATTTGTGATCATGTTCTCAAAGGGATTGGTGCCGTTTTCAGTGCTATTCGCTAGTTCGTTCATCCAGGATGGTCACGGATTGCTGCCTTTATTATCCTATTCAGTGAAGGATTCTATAATCGTGAAGCTGTATAATTTTATTATTGGATTTGGTCTGGGATTTCTGCTTTATCTGGTGGGATTTTAGAATGCATTCATCCAAAACCAAACTCGCATTGACAATGTTTTAGTTTTTTTATGCGGAGGAAATAAGGTCGCAAACCGTGATCGACATAAGCATTCAATCCAGGACACACAACGCTGTCATTACGAAACACATTAGAAAGATGAGCAATCCGTTAGATTTTCTCATTACCTGTGGATCGGAATTAAGTAATAACTTTTGAAGGAACTTATTCCAGCATTAGCATTATCCAACCTTACAAAAAGCTTGTCATCCAGAACTTAAAGCTGGAATCTACACACAGGAATTAATAGAAGCATTCAATGAAAAATTTACTATTATCAACCTCACCTTGTGAAGGAACTTATTCCAGCATTAGCATTTGATAAGCCCAAATACCATCTGGAGTAAGATCCTATGTTCTGTTTTTTTTATATAATTAATGCTATCAAAAGTGAATATCATGCTGCTAATAATGTTTATTGACAAATTCCCCAAATTTATTATAATATAAACGTGAGCGATAGCAGAGATACAGTTCGTAATTTTATATTCACTGAGGGAAACTCATTAATTTTAGCAATAGGTTGCAGGAAATATGAAATATAATTCAAAAAAAATACTAAAGTACACAGTAATTTTATCAATAATAATTTTGTCTATTTCTTTTGCCTGGGCAAACGATATTCTCGTCCTAGAATTCGATGGGGTAATAAATCCGATATCCTCTTCATACATTCTCGATGGTCTGGAAAAAGCTGAGGATATGAACGCTGAATGCATGATACTCGTAATGGATACTCCCGGCGGATTGATGGAATCGATGAGGGACATCACGAAGGCATTTATGAATTCAAACGTTCCGATAGTTGTGTACGTAAATCCCAAAGGAGCCAGGGCGGCTTCTGCCGGTGTTTTCATCACCATGGCTGCCCACGTCGCGGTCATGACTCCCGGGACGAACATAGGAGCTGCGCACCCGGTCCAAATGGGCGGTATTGGTGGGCAGCAGCAGGATGAAGAGAAACAAAAAGAGCAGCAGGAAGTGATGATGGAGAAAGCAGAAAACGATGCCGTGGCGCAGATCAGGTCGATTGCTGATGAGAGGGGGAGAAACGCGGATTGGGGGGAAGCAGCTGTTCGGGAATCGGAATCCATCGTCGCGGAGGAAGCGCTGAAGCTGGGTGTCATCGATTACATTGCCGATAATATGGATAGCCTCATCGCCCTCCTGAACGGTGTCAAGGTCAGGTTGCCAGATGGAGAGTACATGATCTCTACAGAAAACGCTACGATCGTGAGATACGGAATGAAAGTTCAGCAGAGAATTCTATTTACGCTTCTTGACCCTACTGTCGCTTACCTTCTTATGATGCTGGGAATGCTCGGTATTTTCCTTGAACTTTCGCATCCCGGCTCTATACTTCCAGGCACGGTTGGCGGAATAGCCATCCTGCTTGCACTTTACGCCTTCCAGATACTGCCTATCAATTACACAGGTGTACTTCTTATAGTCTTCGCGATAATTCTCTTTATCCTGGAGATCAAAATTCCCAGCTTTGGAATATTGACTATCGGGGGAGTAATATCCCTCGGGCTTGGCTCGTTTCTCCTGACCAGCGGAAACGCGGATTTTTTAAGAATTTCTTTGAAGGTTATGTTCCCGGTTGTCATGGGAGTTTCCGCGTTCTTCATCTTTATAGTGACTTCAGGACTTATGACGCTCAAGCGAAAAGTGAGTACAGGCAAGGAAGGGCTTGTGGGAGAGATAGGGTTCGTCCTGAAAACGCTTAATCCCACAGGAAAAGTGAAGATTCATGGAGAGATCTGGAATGCGAGAACTTCCGGGAAAATAAAGAAGGGAGAGAGAATTATCGTTAAGGAAGTCGAGTCCTTGATGTGGCTTTTTGTGGAAAAAGAGAACAGGGATAATGACTAATGATAAATGATTAATGACTGATAATATGGCTAAGAAGATAATAACACCGGGAGTCACGTATTGACGAGATATTTATAGTGAAAATGCCATAAAGTAAAAGTGGCGTAGGTACGAAATAAAAATAGCATCTGGATTAAGAAGAAAATAGAAAAAGGAATAAAAAATGTTTGAAATTATTCAAATTGGCTGGGGCGTTATTATACCAATAATTTTAGTATTAGTGATTCTTCTAATTGTGATAATCTGGAAAGGCATTGCTGGGCATAAGGTAAAGGTTACTACAGGTGAAGAGGGCATTGTTGGCGAGATTGGGAAGGTCAGCGAGAAGATCGATCCGCAGGGGAAGATTATCGTGCATGGTGAGATATGGCGCGCGAAGTCCACACAGGTGATTGAGAAGGGTGAAGAGGCAAAAGTGGTAGCGGTTGATAGGAACCTTGTAGTTGAGGTGGAAAAGGTGTAATGAGAATTGATTGCAGATTAACGACCACCTTCGCTAAAATAATAACGAAATAAACTGCATTGCGAATGAGCTTCGGTGTTTAAAATTGCAGATCAACGATTTAAAAAGCAGAAAAAAAGGAGGGTGTTATGTGGTTGAAATATGTTTTTGTTTTTTTTATAATACCAATCCTGCTGTTTGCGTTTTTAAACCGAGGTAATGCAGCTTATCTTCCTCCCTTAGAGTTGAATGTTGAAATTTATGAGTTGGTCGCTGACACATTTCCGCAAATATCGATGATAATTCACCCTTTCGATGAGGATAGTAATTGTATCGATAGCCTTGACGAGTCAAATTACACTATAATGGAAAATGGAGTAGAAGCCCCATCGTTTGAAATTCTTGGCTTTGAAGAAAATGATAATAAATTCGATATTGTGTTTGCGATAGATAATAGTGGATCAATGGGTTGGTATGTTATGGATTTAAAAACAAGTATGGGACGGTTTTTGGATAACCTTGATAGCTATGGGCTGGAAACTCGATTTGGCTTACTTACATTCATAGATGATATCAGGTTTCATGGATTGGATTATGGTCTGGGATATAACCTAACTTATGACAGGGAGTTATTCCTGGAGATGGTCGATAATATTGTCTGTTTAGGATCGAGTGGAGATGGACCTGAAGTAGCTCTGGATGCTATTTGTGATGCCTTGAATATGTTGGTCTTCAGACCGGAAGCGAAAAGAATCATTATCGTGGTTACTGATGCTGTAGCCCATGAACTTGGTGATGGTAGCAGCTATTCGGACGTAACCCTTGAAGGTACTGTGGATTCTTTACTTGCTTATGATGCTGCTTGCTATGTTATTGGAGCTGATATTTGTGCTGAACGGCAGTTCAGAGGACCGGGTTCGGTGACCGAGGAGAGTCATGGAAGATGGTACAACATTGATAGTTTTGTTGATGGATTTCTCTTTATTACTAACGAACTGTATTGGATCAGTTATTGTAAATGTTTCCTGGAATATACAACTCCTGAGCCGCTCCTGGATGGCGCTTTGCGTGAAGTGCAGCTTATTCTGGAATATGCAGGTTTATCAGATACGGCGATTACAGAATACTATGCGCCGGAAAGCTTGCGTGTTGAGTTGATCAGACCGTTAAGCGGAAGCTACTCAAGCAATAGAAGTCAGTCGATCTGCATCCGCTGCGATTACGATATGGAACTTATTGATGGTCCATCTATCAGGGTCAGGATAAGATCAACAGTGTTTGAAACTTCAGATACTCAATTATACTTTTGTGCTGACAGTCTCTTATTCCAACCAGAATTTGAGTATTCGGACGGTGAAAGTGTTGTCATAATAATCGAGAATGTTGAGGATATGATTGGAAGGGATATTCTCTTAAGTCCTGTAGAATGGTATTTTAAAACAGACTATTCTCCACCATATTTGATTGAAACATTCCCGGCTAATCGTGATAGTACGGTATTTGTTACACCTTTTCTTGAAATCATTTTTGAGGATGAAATGAGTGGTTTGAACCCAAGTTCTATAATATTGAGTATAAACACCGTGAATTATGATTTAACTTCACCAGGCATGAGTTTAATAGGACCTGATTCTTTGTTTTTTAATTGCTCTGAAGCAGGTGTTAGTTTTGCAATTGGTGAAACGGTAAATGTAAGTTTGTTAAGGTTCTGTGACTCACCCGATTACGGTTATCCCAATTGCGCGGATTCAGTGGAGTGGCACTTCTACATTGTATCCTATGCTGTTGATGACCAAAGTGATTTGCCGTTGGATTTCGAACTGGGAAATGCTTTCCCGAATCCTTTTAATGCTGCTACTTCGATCAGCTATGCACTGCCTGAAAGGGCCAATGTTACACTGAGTATTTATGACATTCTCGGTAATCGGATTAGAAATTTGGTTGACAATACACAAAAAACTGGTTATTATAAAGTACAATGGGATGGCAGAAATGATAACGGCTCCCTTTGCGCGTCAGGTTTATACTTCTACATTGTCCATGCAGGAGGTTATAGCGAAATTAAAGCTTGTCTAATGCTGAAATAGAACCATATTGTATATGTGTAAAAATAACTTATTAGCTCTTTATTATTTAAATATGAAAATGGGATACCTGGTTTTTATCATCTATTACTAATGTTATAAGTTAATCCACATATTTACTGGAGTAAGATTCTTCATGATAATACAAACGATTATTCAAATCCAATAAACGAATGGATTTATCCATTCATCATATTGCTTTAATCGTATCATTCAGGATGACATCGGAGGTGGTGTTGGCAACGAAGGGAATGTATAAATATGGGATATTTACATAAGCAATGTAAGAAAAAAAAGAAACTGTCATCCAGAACTTGAAGTTGATATTTAAGAGTGTATAAGAATGGAAGACCTAAATCATAGCACTTCATTTCTTACCCAATCTTGTGAAGGATCTTATTCCTTCAATTCAGTTAGACGTTTAAGCACTATCGTTAACATCTTAAAAATAATCTTATTTGTCGATTTAAAATTGCAAAATATTTTCGAAGTAAAATGTCATAAATTGTTATTAGATTTCTCTGTTCCCTGTAATCTTACTAAGCCATGTTTAAAATTAAACTACATTTATTAACATTATTAATAATTCTTGGATCGATTACCCCAGCCTCCGCCCAGGTGAGGCCCATCATATATTTCGTATCTCCACCTGTGGTTTGCAGGGGAGAAACATGCAATATTCTCTTCAGTGGATTGAATTTTCAGAGTGGCGCAACCGTCGATATGGGTACAGGTGTCGATATCGATTCTGTACTTTTTATAGCAACCGCATTTATAAGGGTGGATATAGCAGTTAACATCAGCACTCCATTTGGACCTCGCGATGTCATTGTAACAAATCCCGGCGGAATGGCAGATACCCTGGTGGATGGATTACTCATCGATTATTGCGATCATTCACCTCCGGAGGTTGAATACCTTTTTCCCTCCTCAAGCATCGAATACCTATCCTGCCCTGATACGCAGATCATTTTTAAGCTAACTGACGAAAACGGGATAGACCTCTCCTTTGTTGAATTGATAGTAAACGGAACCTGGTATTCTATCGAGAGCCCCTATTTACATTTTGAGGAGGATAGCCTCCTCATTTTTGAATTCCATGAGGAGGTTGAGGACGGTGAGGAGGTTTCAATCGCCCTTACAGGAATCGCTGATACCGTAGGTAATGTCGATTCATCGATAGTTGTCCGTGATGATTTCACTATAGACCTCTCACCTCCTTATTTGGCAGGTGTTGAACCAGAACCAGGCAGTATTCTCGATGCACCAACCTTGATGCTTCTCTTCAGTTATGCTGATGAATACGGTGAAATAGATGAAAATTCAATCGTATTTGAATATAAAGATGAAATCTATCGCATCGACAGCGATCAACTCTCATATACTCCTGGAAGGGGTATCGATTTCTCACTGTGTTTGGGTTATTGTTTGACTGAGACCATCGAAGTCTGCATCGACAGTCTGTGCGACAGGGCTTCCGGATGCAGCTCGAACTGCATTTCCCCGGTCCCTGTCTGCTTTACATTTTACCATGAAGCTCCACCTATAAGTGAAGCTGAAATTATCCTTAATGCTATACATACGAACGGATTTCCAGAGATTTCCTTAAGTGTTTCACCTTTCAGTGATCTGGGATGCTGCATACCGGGCTTGGATGAGTCGAATTTCCATATCTACGAAAATGGCATGGAAATAAGTGATTATGATATAACGTTGACTTCAGGGAGTTCGAGCAGCATTTGCGATATAGTATTGATTGTTGACGATACAGGCAGTATGGGTTGGATAATCGCAGAGCTTCGAACCAGGCTCAGTGATTTTATAGATAATTTGATGACAGGTGGCGTTAACTTCAGGTTAGGGCTGGTTTCCTTCAAGGACGATGTTGATTTCGATGGGACGAGGTTCGGGCTGGGGTACGATCTCACCACCGACTTCGAGTTATACCAGGAAATGATAGATGCCCTTGTAGCTTCCGGTGGCGGTGACGGTCCAGAGGTATCCCTCGATGCCATCTGTGACGCCCTGACTACATTGAATTTCAGAGCGGAATCGCGAATTGTGCTCATTATGATAACGGACAACATCGCGCATGAACTGGGGGATGGGACTTCCTACTCGGATGAAACAGTTGGAAGTACGGTGGAACTGTTGAACGATTACGGCGCTGTGTGTTTTGTGTTCAGTACGGCTTATCATGCGGTACCACAGTTTGCCGGTCCGGGTTCAATCACCGAAGGAAGCGGTGGGGTTTGGTTCGATATTGAAGACATGGAAGCGGCGTTCGATTCCATTCAAAGCTCCCTTCATGGACTTATGTGTCAATATCTCCTGGAATATACTACGCCGGAACCGGCTTACGACGGAAGCTTCAGGGAAGTTACTGTGGAGTTCGAATATGGAGAGCATTCCGATACCGAATGGGGTGGATACTACGCCCCCGAAAGCCTGACCGCGACCATGCTGGAACCCAAGAATGGCTGTACTTCAAGTGACAGGGAACAGGTAATCCTTATACAGTTTGAGTATGACCTCGACAGGATAGATATGGCTTCGATAAGTGTCCGGGTAAATGATGAGCTTTATTCCTTATATGGTGTGTGCATGGACTTTGATGACAGCCTGCTAATCATCGAACCGCATTTTGATTATGAGGATGGGGAGACTGTATTCGTTACCCTGGAAGACGTGGAGGATATTTTAGGGAGAAATATTCTAACAAGTTCGATCACCTGGCATTTCGTACCGGATTATTCGCCTCCCTATGTCTTCGAAGTGACTCCTGGAATCGACGAAAGCGTTCCCGATTTACAGCCCGAGATCATAGCGCTTATCAGGGATGAGAGCAGCTGGATAAATATTGCGGCGCTACAGTTTAGCCTCAATGGTAGAGTGTTTGGGCTGGATGCATCATCATTGGATTGGCTTGATCCCGAGACTTTACTCTTCAAATGCGCTGTTTGTGGGATCACTTTTGATACAGATGATACTGTAACTGCTAGTGTATTGAGAATGTGCGATTCCCCGGATTACGGCGAGTCAAACTGCGACTCTGTATTCGAGTGGTCGTTCGTAATCGATCCTACCAGTGTGCATGAAAGAGATAATGTTCCCACCAAATTCAGTCTTGGGGAAGCCTTCCCTAATCCGTTCAACTCGAGCATTACTATAAGTTATAGCTTGCCGAAAGCCGAACATGTAAAATTGGCAGTTTATGATATTTTAGGGAATAAAGTACGGATTATTGTTGACGAGGAGCAGGAAATGGGTTATTTTAATATAATGTGGGATGGTTTTAATGAAACGGGTGAGCAGTGTTCTTCAGGAATTTATTTTATCAAGGTGGTTGCTGGTGATTTTTCTTATAAAAAAAGATGCCTGTTATTAAGATGACCAGGAGCAAGGAATGAAAAAACCAATCATTGCAATAATCCTATTGATTGCATTGTTTTCTTGTAACCATGAGGTTTATCCAAGCACACCTGCAGTTTTACCCCCAACTGAGATCAACATTGAGATCCTGGATATTTTTGCAGAAACTTTCCCCGATATTATCGTAAGAGTGTCAATAAGGGACGAATTGGATAGCTGTATTTGCGGGTTGGATTTAACGGATTTTAATATTTTCGAAAACACGATAGAAGTAACAGGGATAGATTCATTTAATGCCTATTGTAATATAGAGAAATTTGACATTGTCATTGTGTTAGAAGACTGTGGTTACATGGGTTCATATATCTGGGATGTTTATGATAATCTTGGGGAATTTGCTGCTGAACTTGATTCTTCGGACGTAAACTACAGGTTGGGTTTGGTTACTTTTAAGGATGATGTTGATTTCGATGGAACCCGTTTTGGGCTGGGTTTTGAATTGACTCCTGATGTTGAAATTATTAGAGATATGGTTTATTATCATATTCCAGCAAGTAGTTGTGGAGATTTACCAAATTCATCTCTGGATGCCATTACCGATGCTCTCGATTCGCTTTTATTAAGACCAGATGCTCAGATCATTATTATTTTAATTACTGGTAGTAATCCCCATTATTTAGGGGATGGAACGACTTATTCTAGTGTTACTTTAGAAAGTACAGTTGCTGTCCTATTAGAAAGAGAAGCTATATGCTATGCTATTTGCTTGGAAGGTTGTTCTTTTTTCTACCGAGGTCTTGGAACCATAACTGATATACCAGGTAGTATTTGGTATAGCCTTGATAGCTTAGTCAGAAGTCTTTATCACATTGCAGATGAGATTATTGATCAAAATATTAGTAAATACACTTTAAGTTATTTTACACCAGATTCATCATTTGATGGTAGTCTTAGAGAAGTGGATATTACAGTGAATTATGAGGGATTATCTGATAGTGATACCGGAACTTATTACGCACCAGAAAGCCTTGTAGTTGAATTGCTGGAACCTCTAACTGGCACCTCATCCAGTGATTCAGACCAGATGATAGAAATCAAACTCAATTACGACATGGAAATGGTTGATGTGCCCTCGATATCCATAAGAGTTGGAGAGTCTCTATACAGTATTTCTGACAGTGAATTATCCATTTCAGCGGATACTTTAATATTCACACCGGCTTACGAATATGATGATGGGGATAGCGTGACCATTGCTTTAGAGAATGTTGAAGATATCCTGGGCAGGGCGATTCTACGCCATCCTGTGGAATGGTACTTCAAAACCGATTTTTCACCGCCGTACCTGTTCGATCATTATCCCGGTGATGGCGATACCATCAGTGAAATTGCCCCTGAAATTATAATGATCGTCAGGGATGATGTAAGTGGACTTTACCCTCCCGCTTTCCTGGTAAGTATCAATAGTGTCAATATGGACCTGACGTCTGACGCATTGAGTTGGTTTGAGCCGGAGACATTGGTATTAAATACAGCATATTCAGGAATGTTTTTTGAACCGGGGGATACAGTTACTGTAGAGGTGTTAAGAATGTGCGACAACCCTGACTATGGAGACCATAATTGCAGCCCCACAGTGGATTGGTCTTTTATGATAGCGCCCACACTGATCCCTGAGGATAAAGAAGTTCCCACCAAATTCAGTCTTGGGGATGCCTTTCCCAATCCGTTCAACTCGAGCATTACCATAAGTTATAGCTTGCCGAAACATAGTAACGTTAAACTCGCTATTTACGATATTCTTGGCAATAAAGTGCGGATTTTAGTTGACAAAATCCAAAATAGTGGTTATTATAACGCTACTTGGAACGGTTGTGACGATAAAGGCAAGCAATGCTCATCCGGAATCTACTTCATTTCCGCAAAAACCAATGAATTCCTCGAAATTAAAGCTTGTCTTTTGTTGAAATAATCGTATTATAAATAATATGTTTCTAAATTCACCCTGAAAGAGGTGATATTGATGATTAAAACTATGAAAAACAGGTTAACGAAAATTGAACAAGAAGCAATGGAAGAACTTAAATTTAGATTATCAAAAAAATATCCTGGAATCGACATTATTCTTTTTGGTTCAAAGGTAAGGGGAGATTCTTCGGTTAATTCAGATATTGACTTATTAATCCTGGTAGGAGAACCAGTTACAAGCGATATTGAAGATGGAATAAACGATATTACTTATGATATAGAGTTAAAATATAACCTTATTTTTGGGAAAATAATTGAAAGTAAACTCTTTTGGGAATCGACACTCGCAGGTAAAATGCCATTGCACTGGGAAATTGAAAGAGAAGGAGTGGTTCTGTGAAACAGGAGTTCAAAGACCTTGCTGAGTATCGATTGGATAAAGCCCTAAGAACGCTTAAAGATGCCAAAACATATATTAATGAAG
>JAFGQG010000163.1 GCA_016935765.1 bacterium | reverse complement strand
TTCCAGTTAAATACGAAAGCTATATCTTTGTTCCTTATATCGACGGCAGGATGGTAATATATTCAGAACATGGTTTGGAAAAGATTTCAGAAACCAAAACTGAGAGTGAATATTTATCTTCCCCTGTTATTGAGAATAATTTACTTTACACGATATCGAAAGATGGTATTTTGTACTGCATCGATTATCTTGAAGACCAGGTGCTATGGAAGAAAAACCTGGAGGATGTTTTTGTTGCATCACCGCTAATTGTCAATGATTTGATATTTATAGGCAGCATAAACAAGATGATCTATGCGTTTTCAAAGGAAAATGGAGAAAAGGTTTTTGATTATTCGGTAGGGGGAATGGTGAGTTCTTCCGCGGTTTATCACAGGAAGAAAGTATATTTTGCGGTAGAGGATGGCTGTGTTTACGCTTTTGAATAAACAAACAATGTAAGACAGGTGAGAGATAATGGAAAGAAGTGAACAGACATTGATCAGGTTGGAGAAGTTGGGGAAGCTGAGGGAGTTGGGTATAGACCCATACCCGCTGCGCCCGGCGACTGTAGGAGAGATCGAATATAAAACCCAGGAACTACTGGACAATTTTGAGGATTTGTCGTCAGAGGAGAAAGAGGTCTCAACCGCGGGTCGCATCATTGCGATTAGGAAGCACGGTAAAAGCGTTTTCATGCATTTACAGGATATGACAGGAAAAATACAGTTGCTGTTCAGGCTCAATATTACCGGGGAGGAGAAATTCAACCTCATCGATTACCTGGATATCGGGGATTATATCGGTGTTCGCGGGATTCTCTTTAAAACGCGTACAGGCGAAAATACTATGGATGTGCACAAATGGGACCTGCTGGCGAAATCACTCCATCCTCTCCCTGAAAAGTGGCATGGATTGAAGGATATCGAGCTGAGGATACGCAAGAGGTACCTCGATCTGAGTATAAATCCTGAAACAAGGGAAATATTTATAAAGAGGGCGAAAATTATCCAGTTTATAAGGGATTTTCTGAACGGGAGGAACTTCCTTGAGGTAGAAACCCCGATACTCCAGGCTTTATATGGTGGCGCATTTGCGACCCCATTTACCACTTATCACCAAACCATGGACATGGAGCTTTTTCTAAGGATCGCCGACGAGTTATATCTAAAAAAGCTGATAATCGGCGACCTTGATAGGGTTTATGAAATAAGCAAGAATTTCCGGAACGAGGGTATCGATAGAACTCACAACCCGGAATTCACAAGCCTGGAACTGTATCAAGCGTACACGGATTATTATGGGATGATGGAACTCACTGAAGAGCTGCTGGGTTTTATCGCCAGTGAGTTGCTGTGTGGATTGAATGTGACTTTTAACGAAAAGGAAATATCGGTAGAGAAACCATTTCAGAGAGTCACGATGTTCGATGCGGTCAAGGAACACGCCGGTATCGACATTAAGGGCTCCAGTGTTGAAGCGCTGAAAAAATATTGCAAGGACAACGAAATTGAGCTTCCGCAAAGGCTATCGTTCTGGAAACTGGTGGAGAAGATATTCGACGAGAAGGTGCAGCCGAACTTGATTCAGCCTACTTTTATACTGGATTATCCCATAGAGCTTTCCCCGCTTGCCAAGCGAAAACCTGGTGACCCCGAGCTTGTGGAGCGGTTTGAGCTTTTCATTGGCGGTTTGGAGATCGCAAACGCGTTCAGTGAATTGAATGACCCGATAGACCAGCGGGAGCGGTTCGAGAGGCAGATGGAACTCCGCCGGGAAGGGGAGGAAGAGACGCAGGAGTTAGACGAGGATTTCCTGCTGGCGGTCGAACATGGAATGCCGCCCACGGGAGGCTTGGGCATCGGAATAGACAGGCTGGTCATGCTCTTTACGGATACGCAATCTATCAGGGAAGTTATCCTGTTCCCGCTCACACGGAGTAAATAAAACCGGTTCATATGCAATTTAGTTGCATGGCATTATTTGCAATTTACCATAACTGCCACTTGGTTATCAATAATTAACTCACTGTTATTACCTGCAACTAATTTGCATATGATCCAAAAAACATAACAGAATAAGAGACAATATGAATGAGGAAACTCAATAGGTTTCAATAAGATAAAACAAAATCAGCAAATTAACCCAAACTATTTCCTTATATAATTATCCATAATTTGAATTTCATATTAATTATGGATCGAGTATAATATTATATTTAAAATATAGTTATTTGAGAATCGTCAAACTATTTATAGAATTTGGACATACGCAGATTTTTTTCTTGACAATTTCGCGGGGGGAGGTACATTGGTTTTTGAATACAGTTTAAGAAAAATTTAAAAAGCGGGATAGGAATGTATAGCAGGTGTTATATCAAATTTCTGCTAACAGCAGTTTTTTCTGTAATAAAATACCGGGTAGGTTTGAGCCTCTGCTCAAACCCCTCTCGATACGAAATTAAGAAAATAGAAATTAGGTAACTAAAAAAAATTGAAAAGTTTAACCATTATCTCAAAAACCTTTGTAGAAGGCTGACCTTCGTAGAAGGTAAATTATTGTAGAAAGATGAAACCAACAAGAAAATTAACATCCTTGGAGAGGATGGATAAATCTAAGGCTTTGAACAAGAACAACCAGAAGAAAAAGGAGAAAAAAATGAACAACAGAGTCAATTTTTTTGTTTACTTAACCATAATTACCATTATTTTATTAAACATGGGTGTAAATGCTGATGTACCACATCTGATCTCATACCAGGGAAGAATACTCGATTCCAGGACCGGTGAACCAGTCCCGGATGG
>JAFGQG010000162.1 GCA_016935765.1 bacterium | reverse complement strand
TTGTATCATACCCTATGCACCTCGGATTGTGGAATATCAAAAATTATATAATGATATTATATGTTTTCAGATGTCCGATGTCAACTTGAAAAAGAGCGCTACGAAGCAGAAGAAAAGAAAAGGGGGCCTTTCCCTTTCGAAATTGCTGATCTGCCCCTATCCGTGAAGATATTGACAGAGAAGACTTCCGCAAGACCCTGGGATACCTACGTAAAGATATTAGCATACCACAATATCACATTATTCCTGAAATCTTTGCGAAAAAAAGTTGCATCACTTCTTCAAAAAAGGCATTATGCGAACCTAAAAGGGTAGTCAGCTTAAACCGGAGGTTTATTATGCGCGAGACTTCGTCAATTATTTTAATTGTAATGCTTTTATTTACTGCCGTGTCACACGCTGAGACTAAGAAACGGGAGACGTCCGCTAATGTTGTTGTTTCTGAAATCACGACGGGAATGATTGCGCCTGAGAAAGAATTTATTGGAACCATCTACTACCCTGAGGTTTCAGAAGTTTCAGCCGAAGTAAGCGGAACGGTTGATACCATTCTATTTGAAGAAGGTGAACGTATAAAAAAGGGGAAAATCCTGGTCAAGCTAAATTCAACTCTTCGTGAAAAAACCTTTCAGGCGCAAAAGGCTTTATATGAACAGACACTTACAGATCTCGAAAGGGCTAAAAAAGATTTAGAGAGAGTAGCGACTCTTTATAAAAAAAAGATTGTTTCAGAAAAGGATTACGACGATCAGAGGTTCATGGTTAAAGGGCTTGAAAAGAAGACAACCTCTCTTCAAACAGAAGTCCATCGTCTTCAAATAGAGCTTGAAAAAACAAACATCAAATCACCGTTTGACGGCGTGGTTATAAAAAGACTAATCGCTCGAGGAGAGTGGTTTTCTCCGGGTAAGCCGGTGGCAACAATCGCGAGGAATGACTTTTTAGACATTATCGTCGAAGTTCCCGAAGAACTGATCATACATCTTACGCCCGGCATGAACATAAAGATACGGTCGCACGATAAAGAACTGGAGGGAAAACTTCACGCGATCATCCCGAAGTGTGATATTTCGACGAGAATGTTTCCTGTTAAAATAAGGGCTGATTACTTTGAATCCCTTATGGAGGGCATGGAAGCAAAGGTGAAATTACCTGAAGGCGCGAAAGTCTCGACATTTATGGTACCCAGAGATGCCGTGTTAAATACTTTCGGAAATACAGTAGTTGTTGCCGTAAATGATGGAAGTGCAAAAATAATACCGGTAAAAATAATCGGGTATCAAGGCACAAAGGTGGGTATTAATTCGCAGGATATCTCAGAGGGAATGAAAGTGGTTGTTAAAGGTAATGAGAGACTACGTAATGGGCAGCCCCTTAATATTATAGAAGAAATTAAGTAATCTATGGATATTGTTAAATTTTCGATCAATGAACCGGTTAAGATCATCGTTACCGTTTTTATAATTCTTCTTTTCGGTTTTATCGGACTCTATCAAATGTCCTACCAGTTGAGTCCCAACCTGGTAGTGCCGGAGATTACAGTAACAACGGTCTGGACCGGCGCCACCCCCTATGAAATCGAACGTGAAATTGTTGAAGAACAGGAAAACGTATTTAAGGGAATTCCTAATCTTATTGAAATGGAAAGCACCTCATCAAGCGGCAGGGGTTCAATAAGTCTTCAATTCAAGTTAGGTACAGATCTGGATGACGCCCTCCTCAGAGTTTCCAACAAGCTCAACGAAGTCAGCTCATACCCCGAAAATACGGAAAAGCCCATTATCAGCGCGACCGGCGCGGCCACATCTCCTGTAGTCTGGATGACCCTAAAATCATCCCAGGACAATCCTAATTCCATATACACGTATATAACCTATTTCGAAGACGAGATAAAACAATACATCGAAAGGGTAGACGGAGTTGCCGAACTCTTTATATTCGGCGGTACGGAAAAGGAAATGCACGTCATATTAAAACCCGAAAAATTAGCCGCGTATGGTCTTACAATCGGGGATGTGGCGGCTATTCTGAAAAAAGAAAATGTCAATATATCAGCGGGAGATCTGGATGTCGGAAGAAGAAGTTTCAGGATCAGGACTATTGCCGAATTTCAATCACCGGAAGATATTGAAAAGATGGTGGTTACATCAACAGGACAAAAAAGGATTCACATATCCGACATTGCCACCGTAGGTTTCGGATACTCCAAGTTAACTGCCGAAATAATTCACAATGGAAGTGAAGGAATAGGAATAGGTGTTAAACCCGTACCCGGAACAAATATTCTCGAGCTGACTGATCGGGTGGAAAAAGTTGTTAACTGGCTCAACTCGGAAAAGTTAAAACCGCAAAAGATTTACCTTAACTGGATTTATGATCAGAGGTCATATATCAGAGGCGCGATAAAACTGGTTCGGACAAACATCCTTATTGGCGGAACACTGGCAATTATTGTTCTTCTCGCTTTTTTAAGAAGTTTAAGATCAACTATTATTATCGCCACATCTATACCTATCAGCGTAATCGGGTGTTTTATTTTATTAAATATGTTTGGAAGAACGTTAAATGTTGTCTCACTGGCGGGAATTTCATTCGCTGTGGGAATGTTGTTAGACAGCGCCATTGTTGTTCTTGAAAATATCGACCGTCACAGAAAAATGGGCAAACTTCCTTTTGATGCCGCCCATCAAGGAACGAAAGAAGTCTGGGGCGCGATACTTGCTTCGTCCCTCACTACGGTAGCTGTTTTTTTGCCCGTTGTGTTTATACAGGAAGAGGCAGGACAACTGTTCAGGGACATCGCGATAGCTGTAACCTGTGCCATCGTGATAAGTCTTTTCGTAGCCGTATCTGTTATCCCAATGTTTTCTAATAAGCTGTTCGGCCTTAAAAACATTAATGTCTCTTTCAAGGAAAATCATCTAACAAGATTCGGATCTTCACTTGTCGACAGGATAATGTATTTTGTTCAATTATCCATAAAGAACCTGAAAACAAGAATAATCACTATCGCGTCGTTGACCGTTTTTTCCATATTACTAACGGTGTTCCTGATTCCCAAAATGGAGTACCTTCCCCAGGGAAACAGAAATTTCGTCTATAGTATTTTAGTTCCTCCTCCGGGGCTTTCTTACAGTGAAAGAAAGGAGATCGGCGAAAACATCTTTCGCTCCGTGGGACCGTACATAGAGCAAAATAATAAGGGGCTGCCAGGCATAAAGGATTTACTTTATATAGGAGCCGATCGATTCATGTTTATGGGGGCCATCAGTGAAAAACAACAGCGTGCCGGTGAACTTGTCCCGCTATTCACTAAAATCATTACCGACATACCGGGAATGTTTGGTGTCAGTCTGCAGGCCGGCATATTCCAGACAAGATTAGGAGGCGGGAGAACCATTGATGTTGACGTTAACGCCAAAGATCTTAATACAATTGTCCAGGCGGCGCGCGCAATGTTCGGAGGAATATTAAAAGCAATACCGGGTGCCCAGGTCAGACCCGTGCCTTCCATAGAACTTATCTATCCTGAAATTAACATTATTCCCGAAAGGGATCGGCTGCGGGCAGTTAATATGACTGCCAGTGAACTGGGTACCGATCTGGACGTTCTCATGGATGGGGAAAAGATTAGTGTTTTCAAGCAGGAAGGTCATAAAAAAATTGACCTTGTTTTGAAAGCGTCGGACAAGGATTTTTCCACACCTGAAGAACTTTACCATGCTCTTGTCTCAACGCCGGGGGGCAAAATTATACCGATCTCTTCTCTTTCAAAGCTGGAGAGAACCACAGGTGTTTCTCAAATAAGACATCTTGAAAGACAGAGGACAATAAGCCTTCAGGTAACACCGCCAAAGACGATATCCCTTGAAGAGGCAATGGATAGAATTCGCGAAAAACTCGTTCCTCAACTCAAAAAGCTGGGAATGCTCCGGGGCGTGGATATCACATTGAGCGGCGAAGCCGATAAACTGACACAAACAAGAAAAGCCCTCCAGTGGGACTTCATCCTCGCCGCTGTTATTATTTATCTCTTAATGTCAGGGCTGTTCAGTAATTTCATATATCCTTTTATTATATTATTTACCCTTCCCCTGGCGGCCGTTGGAGGATTCATCGGTCTCAAGATTGAAAATCTTTTAATCCACCCACAGCCCCTGGACATACTAACCATGCTGGGTTTCGTCATTCTGATCGGAGTGGTTGTCAATAACGCCATACTTATCGTTCACCAGTCACTCAACAATGTCAGGATTCACGGTATGGATTATCGCCAGGCGATACTCGAAGCAACGAAGTCAAGACTAAGACCCATTTATATGACTACCTTTACGAGTATTTTCGGAATGCTTCCACTCGTAGTCGCACCGGGACCGGGTTCGGAAATTTACAGAGGAATTGGAAGCGTTATCCTTGGAGGTCTTGCCGTATCTTCCATATTCGTAATCTTTATCATACCATCACTGCTTATGTTTGCGATGAAGACGGAAAAAACAAAAAAACTGAGTGAATCTTTCCGCTCAAACCCTCCCGCCTCGCAAATGTAACCTGAAATTATGTTCCGGAGTACATTTAAAAAGCGGGAAACGTAATATTTTTTCGTTCAACCGACCCATTTGACAAATTCAGTCAAGGGGGCCCTTTGCCTTTCGAAATTGTTGATAGGAGAGTCTTTATCGGGGTATCCGAGGATAGCGCCGATGATGATTGATCTATCCTCCGGTATGGACAGAATTTCACGCAAAAGCTCCGGATAACCTATGGCGACGGCCATAATGCAG
>JAFGQG010000161.1 GCA_016935765.1 bacterium | reverse complement strand
TTGTTGCTCAAATTTCCAAGATCAATACGGAGAATTGATGTAACGATATCCGAATTATGGATTAAGGAACCTATTCCAGATGATAATTTGGCTTACTAATTGCTGATGTTGGAATAAGTTCCTTCACTAGATAGAGTCAGCTAAGAATGAGTTTGATAACAATTTCTATAGATTTTTTCTTTTAAATACCATTCTCAAGTTCTGGATGACAGGTTTTGTTGTGTTTGTTTGATTGCGGAGGTTGGTTTACGATACATTGCGAGTTCCCTTCGCTGCCAACGCACCGAAAGAAGTCATACTGATCCCGCTTTAGTGGGAGAAAAACCTTAATCCAAATTGTATTTTTACTTATCAATTACATTCGAGTACAATCATTTATTAAATTCCATAATTTTTTATTGACAAAATTTATAATTTATATATAATATAAAAAAGTATTTCATTAAGATAAGTATGGATAAGAGAGAATTTCTTTTAAAAACAAATTTGTATGTAATCCTTGATTGTCGGCTGGTCAATTACCAGGAGATAGAAAACATAACCGAAAAAATAATCTCAGGTGGAGCAAAGTTGCTGCAATTAAGATATAAAGACATTATTACCCGCGAATACTTCAGGATCGCTGAGAAGCTGCAGAAGATTTGCAGCACCCGCTTGGTGAAATTCATCGTCAATGATGATGTCGCGGTAGCAAAAGCAGTAGATGCGGACGGGGTTCATGTTGGTCAGGAGGACTTACCCCTTCAAGCTGCAAGGAAAATAATGGGTGAAGACAAGATAATCGGCGTGAGCGCGCATACAGACGAAGACGCGTATATCGCTGATAAGAACGGCGCGGATTACATCGGCGTGGGATCAGTATTTCAAACCCAAACCAAAGAAAACGCAGAAGTGTGCGGTATCGATTACGTTCAATACGTGAAAGAAAATGTGCGGATACCCGTTTACGCGATCGGCGGGATAAATACCGCGAATGTCATTAATCTGCGGAATGCGGGAGTATATAAAGCTGCAGTGTCAAGCGCTATAATGACCTCGAAGGATCCCGAAAAAACCGTTGAGAAATTTATAAGCATAATTGGTAATTAACTTGACAAATATGAAAAATAATGTTAAATTAATATTCTACCTGTTGATTCTTGTTGCCGGGTTGCCGTTACTACTCCAAGCCCAACCTGACGTTCACCCGCCAGTTGTGAATATTGACCATCCGGGCAGAGGAGAGTTTACCTCGTGCAGGAATCCCGGAGTTTATATCACGATTACTGACGAAAGCCCTATCAACTGGGAATCTCTTTTCCTGACCATCACTATCGACATGCACCCTTATGACCTTCCGGAAAGCCTGGCATCAGGACCGTTCGGCGACCTTGTAATTTTCCCGATGCCAATTCCGCTGGACCACGGAGATTCAGTGATGCTTGTACTAGCGCCAGTGTACGATATTTTTGAAAATGGTTCATTACCGGTATCATGGCGTTTCTACGTGGACCGTTTGCCGCCGACCATAAGTGGTATCTCTCCAGCGCCAGAAAGCGTTGTTCGAAACCTGTACCAGGAGATCTCCGCGACATTCTCTGACCCGGACGCGGGAGTCAACAGGGACTCCTCATCCGTAATTATAAATGGTGTATCTTTTAATTTGAACTCGGCAGCAACTTCCTGGGAAGGTAATACCTTCACATTTCATCCGGAGTTAGCCGGCGTCAGGTTCCATGGAGGAGACACCGTGCACATCTGCGTTGTAGCAGCAGATAACGCCAAATATTGCCACGCGAACAAATCGGATTCATGCTTCGTATTCTATATCTCGGCAGATGGTCCGATCCTGGAATTGATATCGCCGTTCCACGGCGCAGCAATCAGCTGCCCGGATTCCGCTATTATAATTGCGATTTACGACATCGACGGCATTGATACTACATCGATCGAGTTTATATTGAATGGAGAGACCATAACCATATCAGACCCAGCGCTGAGTTACGATGGCGAATACATTGTTTACGCTCCTGAACCTCCGCTCGAGCAGGGTTATTATCATGTCAGGATTAACGTTACTGACTGGCTGGGCAATCCGCCGGCTGAAAGCTTCGAGTTCGACTTCCTAATCGATACCGATCCGCCAGCATTCGACGATTTTGTGCCTCCGGACGGCGCGGTGCTTACCGAAACGACACCTTTAATAAATGTCCATGTTGAAGACACACTATCAGGATTGTATCCTGAACCCTTTCTCTTGATGCTATTCTATGACGGTCTAACCGAGCATTTTACGCTGGATGATTCTCCTTACCTTATGTTCGACTACCCATCGAGCAGGCTGATATTCAATACACCAGCATCAGGGCATGTGTTCCATGGTGGGGATAGTATTACCGTATGTGTGATAGCCTACGATTCAGTGGATTTCTGCGACGCTAATTATACCAATAATTGCTGGAGTTTTTCGATTGCAGCAACTCCCCCGATACCAGAGATAGTAACTCCGCTTGACGCTCAGATCTCAAGCTGCGACGACCAATCCATTATATTGACAATAACCGATGATGAGGGTATCGACAGGGAAACCATAATATTACAAGTTGATGGGATCGAATATACAGTTGAATCTTCAGAACTTTCCTTCGAAAACGATACTCTGATTTTTACACCATCAACTCCGTGGAGTGATGGGGTAGAGGTAAACATCGTTTTGCTATCAGCATCAGACATACTGGGCAATGAGATCGAGTATGAATTGACCTGGGCTTTCAGGGTGGACCTTACTGGTCCGGAAGTCACTTACTTTTCACCTGGTGACGAGGGATTTACCACCGATACCCTTCAGATGATAAGGATACGTATAAGCGATGCTGTCTCAGGTGTCGATCCTGAAACTATCGAATTGGAAATTAATGGTGTATTATATTCTTATCCAACTGCAGGCTTAAGGTGGGATGGCTCCTATCTGACATTCTCACCAGAAACCGCTGGAAACCCTTACGACGTCGTGGATACTATTATTGTATGTCTGAACAGTGTTTTTGATTCGCCAGACCTGTGCGATCCAAATTCTCTTGAGGATTCTCCTTTCTGCTGGATATTCTACGTGGATGCCCGGGAACCGGTGTACGCGCCGCTCGATGACATTATCACCGCCTGCCCTGACCAGGAAACGTGGATTTACCTGTGGTCGCCGCTCGGATTCTACCCCGATTCTATACTTATGGAAATAAATGATGTACCATATACCCTCGCCGCGCCTGAACTTACTTTTGCCAATGATACTCTTCGCTTCGTACCTTCAGTACTATGGGATGATGGTGATACAGTAAAGTGTCTCCTAGTCAAAGCTGTCGATCCGGTACATACAGTCGATTCTGTTTCCTGGAGATTTTACGTCGATTATTCACCGCCGGAACTTTGGGAAGTTTCACCGTATCCCGGACAGGAAATGCTCTTCATGGACCCCAATATAATTTTCTATTTGCACGACCGCATAAGCGGCGTCATTCCATCGTCTTTTCAATTAACACTTAACGGAGACATCATAACCTGGAGTCATCCAGCGTTTACTATATCAGATTCGTTCTTCGAATTCGAACCAGCCCTTGCAGGTATGCATTTCAACGGGGGAGATACCGTCTCCATCTGCCTTTACGCTCACGACCACGCGGATCCCTTCTATTGCGGACCAAACTTCATTGATTCATGCTGGCAATTCCATATTCAGAGCGGCGGTCCGGTTATTGACAGCATATATCCGGGAGATGATATCTACTTCGCATGCGACAGCGCTCACCTCCAGCAGGTTGAGATCTATATTTTTGATCCGAACGGGGTTGATCCATCAAGTATCATTCTCGAGGTCAATGGTGTTGAATACACCCAGGATTCAGCGGGTCTGGTATTTTCCGATACGATTCTTTACTTCCAACCCACGCATGCATGGGCAAATGGTGAACTTGTCGAAATATCCCTTACTCAAGTGTGGGACTTCCTCGAAAATCCCGGCGAGACTATCGATTTTTCATTTATTATGGACCTGGAACCTCCTGTGATGGAATTTACTAATATAAGTCCTGGTTACACCGTTACCTCAACAGAATTCCAGATCCATGCGCAGTATTATGATTCGATCTCCGGGCTGGATTCCAGCTCTGTGCTGCTTTTCCTGAACAGAGCTCCATTCCCGTTCACGTGGGATAGCGCCGGAATAGTGTCTATACCTATTTTTTCTTCCGCCTATGATACCCTGGAAATATGTACTTATGCGAACGATAACGCGCGCGGATGCGATGGCAATATCGCTGGGCTATGCTACGATTTTTATGTAGATGCCGAAGGACCTTTTTCGGAATTGGTCTCACCAGCCCCGAACGCTATCTCCGCATGCCTTTTGCATAATATTTACTTCGTCCTGTACGATCTGAATGCAATCGATCCAACGACTATCGCGCTGCAGGTCAACGAGTTTATTTACGGCATTGACGATTTTGAAATCCGATACTACCATGATACCTTGCGCTTCGTACCACTTGAACCGTGGGAAGATGGAGAAATGGTTGCAGGCAGCCTGTTCGCGTGCCAGGATATTTACGGAAATCCATTGACTGCAATTTCTTATTTTAATTTTCTGGTTGATCTTTCGCCGCCTTTCTTCCGCAACCTTGAACCAGCCCCTGAAGCTTTTATCGATTCACTTACACCGGTCGTGTCACTCGAAATCCACGATTCATTTTCGACCGTCGCGGAAAGCAGCATTCTCATCGAGATAAATGGATTGCTCTATCCGTTGGTTACCCCCGGAATTGAGTACAGCGATCCACTCCTGACAGTGGATCTCGCCGCAATGGACATTGAATTGTCTGGTGGCGATACAGTGAATATATGTGTCTCAGCAATAGATATAGTCGATTATTGCAGTTCGCACACAGGCGATACATGCTGGGCGTTTTACATAGTGAGTTCTCCACCGGTAGCGGAGATAATAGACCCAACACCCGGATCAATAACTACCTGCGAAGACCAGGAGATTCTCATTTCCCTTTTCGATGAGGAGGGCATTGAACCGTCTTCTATCAGGCTTTCAGTTGAAGGACGTAATTACGATATTACTTTTCCCGAGATCGACCTCATAAACGATACATTGATATTCACACCTTCTACAATGTTCAGTGACGGTGATACAGTGGAGGTATCCTTGTACGCTTTGCGGGATATTCTGGGTAATCCGTTCATCGGACCGCTTGCCTGGGAATTCGTGGTGGATCTCTCACCCCCGCTGTACGTCGAAGACCCACCTGCTAACCGCCGCTTGAACGATACAATGGCAGTTATTACGATAGCGCTGTGGGACTCGATCACGCCGGTTCAGTTCGATTCGCTGATGATTGCAGGTACATGGTATTTCGATGGCGATGACGGTGTTTTCTGGGAAAGCTCGGAGCTAACATTCATTCCCCAGCTTGCTGGAACGGGCGCGCTGCCGGGAACTGTCGATGTGTGCATCGCCGCATGCGATATACCCGATTACTGCGAGCCAAATACCCTCTTCGAATGCTGGCAGTTCTTTATTTCGACTGAACCGCCTATGGTTTCACTGGTGCTTCCATTTGACGGCGCTATTACCGCATGCGCGGATCAGAACATAATCTTTGCTTTCGAGGATGTGGACCAAATAGATACAAGCTCGATTGAACTTACAGTTGGAGATTCGATATACAATTATCCCCATCCATCGCTTGTTTACTCTAATGATACTCTCTATTTCACACCTCCAGCCTATTTTAGGCACAACGAGACGATCGAAGTATCCTTGACAGTCGCGGATACTCTTGGTAATATAATTGACCCACCCTACGAATTTTCGTTTATTGTCGATCTGGAACCACCGGAAGTCGTTTCCTATTCACCTGCTATGGGAGAAATTGTCTTTGATGCGCAGCAGGATATTATTATGGAAATCAATGACATACCAGCAGGAGTAGATCCGTCTTCCATTATGTTATGGGTAAATTCTCTCAATTATGGAGTAGATGATTCGATACTTACATGGGATGGGAATTACTTGACATTCTTCCCAGAAAATGATATGATATACTTTCAAGAGCGGGAAACAGTAACGGTTGTATTGACAGAATATGCCGACCTCCCGGATCTATGCACACCAAATTATGGAGAAAACGTCGAATGGTACTTCATTATAGGCGATGACGACACACTCTGCCCGACGTTCGATTCCTTCGCGCCACCCTCTGTGTTCGAAGGTGACTCCTTTAAAATCCATTGCAGGATATCAGACCCATCAGGAATATGGGAGGATAGCGTGTATATAATATGGGACATCGATGGCGATCTCGAAAATGGCGGCGAAAACAAAACCATGATGATGGTCGATTCAACTGGTCTCATCACACCAACAACTGTGGATTTCGTAAGCCGAACATACATACCGGGTTTCTATATTTATGAAACATTAGTGTACAAGGTCTTCGCTTACGACAATGATTTCGACTACGATGATCCAGCCGATAGAACCGGTTGCTTCAGCGAGGTTCAAAGGATATATACAGCTGACGTTATTTTCTTTTATGGGGATGATTGCCCTGGAGGGAACTTAAACTCATACTATGATGAACTTTGCAGGGATACTATTTACTACTTTAGCGCTTACTTAACCAACACTGGACAGGTACCAGTCGATATAATGGAGATGTATTTCGAGACTATAAGCTTTAACGCGAATCCCGAAGATTATATACTGGAGGTAGGGGATACAATAGGCATCGAAATATCATTCCAGGCGAGTGATACCGGAGAATTTCTCGATACACTCTCTATTTCCTATTTCGTTTCAAAAGATACCAGTAATTTAAGGGCGGCATTCTCAGCGGAAGTGATCGCCTGCGATATTATTGAGGAGTACAGCGTAGTACCCAATCCATTTACTCCAAATAATGATGGGTATAATGATTATGTGCTATTCACAATACCGAATCCTGAAGGAAAATTGGTTGAGATAACAATATTCAATTATGATAATAAACAGGTGACAAAGATAGAAAGCACAGATCCCGGTGCGCCTATTATGTGGACTGGTCGCGATGATGAAAGAAGACCTATGAGACAGGGACCTTATTTCTACATTATAAAGGTTGGTGGCAAAATCAAATACGACGGAGTAATTATCCTGGCGAGATAGATATATAATGAAGAAGCTGAACTACATATTATTATTTATCATGATACTGGTGTTTTGTCAATATAATTACAGTTATGGTATTGATGAATACGGAGTGCGAGCCAGGGGATTCGGGAACGCTTACGTCGCTATCTCGGACGACGGTTCCGCGGTTTTCTGGAATCCATCCGGGCAGGTACTTACCGAGCGCCACGTTCTTACAGCCGGATATGGCAGACCTTACATTGGTATCACGAGTTCAGGGATCAAGGATGGTTATGTTTCATATATTCGCTACGTCGATAAGATAAATTCCTCCTTTGGTTTATACATGGGTATGATTTCGGCTGGGCTTTACAAGCAGATTAATAGTGGTTTTTCTGCCGCATGGATGACGAAATTCAATAATGTCCCGTTCTCAGTTGGCACGAATCTGAAACTGCTATACGTGGGTTATAACGAAAATAAATTCGATGATATTGTAGATGGTTTACCATTTGACATTGTTAACCCGACAGATGATCCGCTTTTTGCTGAAAATGGTTTTTCGAAATACAAATTCGGAGTGGATATCGGTTTGATGGTTCAGCCACATCCTCGAACAAAGGTTGGTTTATCTTTACGTAACATAAACGCTCCCAATTTATCTCTTGCGGGAGTAGATGAGGGAGTGTATCCCCTGGAAGCGACCGTTGGCGTATCCTATGACTTCGGGAAACACATATTATCCACTATTGACCTCGTATATACCGATGAGGAAATCTCTGACAATTCTCAGTTCGATGTGCGTGGCGGACTTGAAGGCTGGCTCTGGAATGAATCGTTCGGTATTCGAGCCGGTGCTAATCTTTATGAGATGGACGCTGGATTGAGCTGGCGTACGGGCGCGCTATTCGGTGGTTTGGAAATATCCTACGCGTTTACATACCCGCTTTCCGAATTGACAGAAGTGAACGGATTTTCACATCGCTTTGACATCACGATACGGGGTCGCGAGCCATACGTGCCGCAGGTGGACATGGAAGCGGGAGATATACGGATTCTAGGTATCCCCGAAAAGGAAGAGAAGATAGAAGTGGAAGGTCTGGTCGTGAACACCGGCAGGAAACCCGTGAAAGGGTTTTCGCTTACACTCGCCTGGTACGACACAGTTGAGGCAAAATGGCAGAAGATATTCCCAACCAAGTACATAGAGCACCTGGAACCCGAGCAGCCTGAGAGGGTTGTTTGGAGTTGGAAACCGAGCAAGCTTGGTAATATGAAGTTGATGTTCAATGTCGATGACGACGGAGCGCTTCTGCCAAAATTGAACGGCAAAATACAGGAAGAAAACGAAAAGAATAATTCGCTTATATACCTTGTTAACGTCCAGGTTCCGTTGAAGATAAATATCGAGCCGGAAATAGATTTGCTGAATGTCGAGAAGGTGACTATCCAGAAGGAAGAGGAACCCATCGTACCTGTAGTATTTTTCGGAAAGCAGTCGGATGAAGTTGATGACGATTATTTGCCTCTGCTCGACCTGATAGCTGAACGCCTGATAGAGAATCCGAACATAACTCTCGGGATAAAAGGTTTTTATGAAAGGGAAAGCGATAAAATTAAAGAAGATGAACTTGGTAAGCGGTTGGCTGAATTGAGAGCGGAGAACGTATATAATACTATGGTATCGAGATACCCGAGAGTAACTGAGCAGGTTTATACTGTCTCTACAGACGATTATGATTGTGCTGCTCAAAGGGTTAAGAAAATCGATGCCTATTCTAAGTTTAATGATAAAGTAGATGAAGAGAATCGAAGGGCTGAATTGGTTACAAACCTTTCAGGGGATTGGGATGGCAAGGTGATGGAGATCGAATATAAGGATGATTCCCTTTTGATGAACGGAGATTTCAAAATTCCAAGTAAGACGCTTATATTTGCTAAGAATAACGATGAACTTACGGTTATGGTGAAAGGGTACTATACCGGGCAGGAAGGTATATTGAAGGGTTACGAGAAAGCCCAAAAAGTATTTAAAAAGCTTTTTGATAATTACCCTGCGCTGCAGGAGGAAGCAAAGTTCGTTGTTGAAAAGTCTGAACAGGTCAAGGGAGTGGATATTTATGCTGAAACAGAGGGGTTGATTTACCGCCCAAAGATGTCAGCGGTTTATGTCAAAGAATATTTGAGCCTCTCCGATAACGAAAATTCTTTTAATATCTCAACTGAAAATATGGATAGGGTTGATGGTTATGAAATCTCCATAGTTGATAGTAACGGTAATGTTTTTAGGAAGTTGACGGATGGAAAGCATACTTTACCTGAAGTGGTTGAATGGGACTGGAAAGATGAATTTGGCAGATTAATGGTCCCTGACGAGAAATATTACTGTCAGGTTACAATAGAAAGGGATGGCTGGAAGAAGGGTTTTCTCAGTACACCGGTTGAGGCTTCTGTTACTTCTGAGAGAAGGCAGATCGAGAACCTGATACTTGTGGAATACATCTTTGATGAGACAAAAGGAGCATCGGTTTTTCTTGAAAGCCGCATAATGGATCTTGCACAAAGGCTGATTACCATCGCTGGTGAAGCAAAAAGTATAGAGATGATAATCGAAGGTCACACTGATAATATCGGAACAACCAAGCGAAACCAGGAGTTATCTGAAGCAAGGGCTACCAAAGAACTCGAGAATTTAAAGATGGCTATTATGCTGCTCAAGGGGTTTACTGAGAAGTCTGAACTCAATAGCTGGTTGAAAGACAATGATATTAAATTGGGTTATGAGGGTTTTGCGGACAAGCAACCCCTGGTAATCGATACAGAAGGTGACCAGAAGAATTTGGGTGATAACGATAAGCCACAGGGGAGAACTATAAACAGGCGCGTTGAAACCAGGATCGACATTATCCAGTAATTAGAATTTGGGGGGATATTTGTTCCATACACTCCTTTGAGCGAAAACTATAATCAACAATACTTGTTTCCTTTAGTGTTACCAGGTACACATTGTTGTGATGATCCTTATATTTTCCCCTTGCCATAATTGATAATTGTTATTAATTACTGTCGTTAAATTTTAAACTGGAAGGAGTAACATGGAAAAGTGTGTGAAATTATTACTGTTATTATCCTTGACAATAGCCCTGTTCCTGGTCGGGTGTAGTGAGGATGATGACGACAATGGTCCAAATGGTTCCGAGGGACCAAATTACAAGGTGACAGCGGTATTCGATATACCCGTTGTGAAAAACGGTGATTCGCTTTTTGTTGAAGTGGAGCGACTCATAGCAAGCGCCGATTCACCTGAAGATGCCCTCATAATTTTAGACAGTATTGAGTTATTGCTGGTTGAATATGATTCCTATGAGGATATTGCTACATTTGCAACGGATAGCCTGACAATAGCGCCAGATGAAAGCTACTCCTTTAGTTTTACCTGTGGAGACGATTCTGCATATACTGATATTATTACACCACCTGCAACACAAGTACATATTTTATCCCCCCGCATGGAAGCAGGGGATACGACCTTACCAACCTTTTCAGAAGGCAGCCCTGTTCCCGTAAACTGGGAATATGAAGGCGATGTTCCTCCAAACGTAAAAATATGTTTTGCAGCTGTGAAAGTCCCTGATATTATTGATTATTGTGTTATACTTGATGGGGAGGAGACTTCTTATATTATAGAAGGGGATAGTACTGATGGTTTTGGCGGACATGGCTGGCCTCCACCAACAATATTTGTTGCCCCTGTATCCAATGTCATTGTAGAGGATGCTGGTGTTGATTTGAACGTAGAAGTAGATGGATGGGGTGATATAACATTCATCAATCTTCTCGATGTTGATACTACTGGTACTTATACCACTCCTGCTATAACTGTCACTGGAGGACCTGGATCAACTACGATAAGCTGGGATCCTCCAATTGGAGCAATGATGCTTACTGTATATCGCAACAGTGAAAACCATGGTCAGGACCATACCGGGCAAATTTGGCTGTTAACCGCTGTCGATCCTCTTGATGGTTTTGTTCCACCGGTATCCTACGGTGTAATACCTGAGGGCGCTTATGGATCAGACGTCGAGGAAGAGATCATCGAGGGTGAAGAGTATTCTGTCCTGATTAGTTGGCTATTTGAACCTGGTATTGGTAATAGTGCTATCCAATCCTGGAGTACTTCCAAATAAATATAATAAAGAATAGACACTTTGCAATTACCTGGGAAGCCATCGTGGTTTCCCAGGTTTTTTATTACAGGATTATTTACAAAATCATTCGTTAAGATGCTTCAAAAGAATTTATGGCGGAACGTAATCGGCAGATTAAACAGTTCTTAAATACCCCTCGAAGTCTTTTATCCTTCCGAAAGCAATTTCCTTACCCAGTTTTCGAATTCCTCATACTGCCTTAATCCAACTAATTTCCCTCTGATACAACCTCTCTGGTCGATAATGAAAGTGGTTGGAATACTCTGTATGCTTCCATATAGAAAACTCATCTGTTTACCATCTAACAATACCGGATAATTTATATTCATTCTATCGACAAAGGGTTTAACCTTATGTTTGGTATGTCTTTCGTCCAGGGAGACACCGACTACTAATAATCCATCACGTCCATAACTCTGCTGGAGTTTAATGAAGGATGGTATCTCTATTTTGCACGGGGCGCACCAGGTTGTCCAGAAGTCCAAAATAATGATCTTGCCACTATGGTCGGATAATCGGAATTTTTTGCCGTCAGTATCGCGTAACACGAAATCGGGCGCTTTCTTACAATCAAGCGCATCCTGTTTCTTCTTCTCAATTTTTTTCGGTTCTTCAAGTTGATATTCAGATGAATCTTTCCCGGAACTGACGGGTTTTTCGGCATTTGAAATACCTGCTAAATCCTCAATCCTCTCAACCTCTTTTTTTGCTTCTTCCGGGGTTTTTTCGGATTTCGTGTATTCCCTTATAAAAAGAAGTCCCGCGCTACCGAAAGCTAACATAACCAACACTAAACCCAAAAGAACCCATATTGAATTGCTTTTCTTCGATTTGCTCATGATTACAATGGTCTATTGTCCAATAAATTGGTTGATTTTTCCTGTAAGATAATCCTTCGGAACAACTCCCACGACCTGGTCGATTACCTGTCCTTTATCAAAGAATAAAAGGGTCGGGATTCCCCTGATCTGATATTGCGAAGCTAAACGAGGCGAGTTATCTACATTGATTTTACCAATTTTAATCTTGCCTTCAAAATCTGTAGCCAAGTCTTCAAGCACTGGTGCCATGATTAAACATGGTCTGCACCATTCAGCCCAAAAATCAATAACTATAGGTATGTCTGATTTTAGTACTTCAGTTTCAAAATTGTCATCCGTAATCTTAATTGGCTCAGCCACTTTAGTCCTCCTGTACGTTATGATGTTGTCCAGTATTTCAATATTTCAGCTCAATCTTATAACATAAGATGTATGATTTTTGCATTTTATTGAACTTGGTTTAAAAATATTGTTTTCTAATATAATTAAAGTTGAAATAGTGTCAAGTTTCAAAAATAAATAACCGAATTTTATTGTTGGATATAGTTTTTTTATTTATATATTTCATCGATATAATTTCAGAGGAAAATCAATATGAATAAATACTCGTTGATATTTCCAATTACCGTTTATCTTTTCTGCTCCATTTTCACGGGAGTGATTTACTCGGATGATTTCGGATCAAAATTTGTTGAAATCGTCCAATCTGATGATGACCAAATCATTCTACAATACGATTCAAAAATGTCTTTCAATGGCGAGCAAGAAGTAACTGAAGAATACTTAAGTCATCACATACGATCGTTACCATTTGGTACAGTATATCTGGCTGTTCCCGATTGTGATAATATCATAGTAGAAGTGATCAGTAGTGAAAAGTCAGATTTTATGATTTCCTCTGAATTTGAGAAGGAATTGAGTAGTACCTTCGGTTCAGGTTTTCTCGGATTCCCCGCCCAGACATTCTATTATGCAGGAAATATAATTTCATTTCGAAGTATCAACTTGCTGCCGTTATCATTATCGCCAATAAAAATGAATGAGTCTGATTCAAAAGGACCTTTTTTCTTCAAATTTAGAATTAGAGTTAAATTCATCAATTCAAATCCTGGTCAGATAACACTTTATAATTTTTCACCCGAACTGCAGAGAGTAGCGCGTAGCATTGTATATAACAAGGATTATTTCACACAGAAGTACAACCTTATTTATGGTCCCAGGGTAGAAGGTACTGGCTTCAGGTACATCATTATCACGAACGATTACTTCCTTACTCAGATTCGACCACTTGCATTTTGGCTTATTCAGAAAGGTTTGAAAACCAAGCTTGTTACCCTTTCAGATATAGGGGGAAATACAGTCGAGAACATAAAGGGTTTCATACAGAATGCTTATGATACCTGGGATATTCAACCTGAATACGTTCTGTTGATAGGGGATTCCGAGAACTTGATGGTGGCTACTCATGACAATTACTATCCGAACACCGACAATTATTATGTTATGCTTGATGGTGACGATTATATAGCGGATGCTTTTATTGGAAGGATCCCCGCGGACTATTACACCTTGAATTGCGAAAATATAGTCAACAAGATTTTAAGATATGAAAGGCTTCCGTTCAGTGGCGGAACTGATTGGTTTATAAAAGCTACGTGTGTCGTAGCGAATGATTTTGATCCATCGGATTCAAGTTACTATGAAGCAAACAGGTATATTCGAGACCTTCTCCTGGATAACGGTTTCTCCCACGTCGATTTTTTCACTACTGAAGATGGTAACTCCAGAATGGATGTAAGGGAAGCCATAAATGATGGGAGAGCCTTTTTGAATTTCCGCGGTTGCGCGAGTGGTGATTGGCCAGAGCCTTTCAATAATATCCTTTTTTATGGAGGTGTCGCGAATGATATGAGACTGCCTATTGTCACCTCGGTTACATGCCTCACTAATTGCTTCATCGACTATGACGATTGCTTCTGTGAATCGTGGATAAAATACGGAAGTACAAGCAATCCAAGGGGCTCTGTCGGTAGTTACGGTTCGACGTGCGCAAGCTGGAACACACTTGAAAGAAGCGCGCTTGATAAGGGCTTCTACAGAGCCATCTTCGTGGATAGCATATTCACCTTTGGCGGCGCGATGGTCAGAGGTAAACTCTACATGCTCGAGGAATTCGGCGAACATGCAGTCAACGCGACAAAGGAATATTACGATTACAATATTTTAGGTGATCCCTCGTTATCGATGTGGACTTCCATCCCGCACGCTATCGTAGCCGAATACCCTGAAGTAATGCCAATAGGACCTGTTGATGTGGATATTCAATGCTATTCGGGAGGCTCAGCTCTTAAAGATGCCCTCGTATGCATAGCCAATAATGACACCAGTATATACGATTATGGATATACTGATCCCTCAGGCTGTATAAGGCTTTCTATTTTTTCTATAACAGCCGATACCGTATTCATTACGATAACACACCCTAATCATGTTCCTTATATTGACGAAATACCTGTATTTGCATCTGGAAACTACGTGATGTGTTCCGATCATGATTATTCAGATGAGCTTGCAGGTAATAATGATGGATACATTAGCCCGGGTGAAAGAATATACCTGGATGTCGAACTGACCAATTATGGTAGCGAAACAGCTTATGGAGTCGAATCTCACCTGAGAACACCGAATCCATTCGTGGTGATAGAAGATAGTATCGATAGTTTTGGTGTAATGGGACCATCATCGACAATCATGCACGGGGAATGCTTCTCGTTTTCAATATCGGACGATTGCCCTAACGGAAGTGATATTTATTTCGATATCATTTCAAGGGATGAAACGGATTCCACGTGGGTAACACACCTTCCCGTTGAAACGGTACAAAGACCGGAATTAGAGTGGACCGATTATAATATTGATGATGAAGATCCAAGGGGGAACGGCAACAGCGAGCTCGATCCAAGCGAGGAAGTATACCTCGAGATCTATCTCGATAACCTCTACAACGCTTCTTTATTCGAGCTGACAGGTTTTCTTTTTTCTGATGATAGCTTTATTAACATAATCGATTCTGTTTCTACGTTTGCGCCAGTTTCTCCGGGCGGAACAACGAATAACGAGACATCCCCGTTTTTTATCAGCGTTAATCCAGGCGTTCCGTTCGGCTCAATAGTTAATTTTACTATGATATTCGATGGAGACGGCGGTTTTTATTCATACACCGACACTATTCCTTTCTCTTTAACCATTCATTATCTGGATGAAGACGACCCTTCTGGTCCCGAAGAATGGGGTTACTGGATCTACGACGATACCGACATCTTCTCCGGAAGAGCGCCGGTTTATGACTGGTTCGAAATTGCCCCAACAATGGGTCCCGGCGAAATTATTGAAGAAATCACAGATGCTGACGCAGATACTGTCACAATTCCATTGCCCTTTCCATTCCAATACTATGGGTACGCTTACCATTCTATAGGAATCTGTTCGAATGGTTTTGTGGAAATGGGTTTTGCTTCATACAGGTTCGGAGTCCCCACAGGGATTCCACATATTGGACTGCCTAAAGCGATGATGGCAATGTTCTGGGATGACCTCGATCTATCTACCGGGGGTGAAGCATACCAGTATTACCAGGAAGAAGAACACCGGTGGATACTCGAATTCAAAGGGGCTATCCACTACGGCACCACAGATAGGGAAACATTCCAACTCATTCTCTATGACCCTGCGTACTACCCCACTGTAACAGGTGATGGAGAAATTATCTTCCAGTACAGGTACGTTGGTAATATCAATCTCGCATGTATTGGAATTGAAAACTATATGGGAGACATGGGTTTACAATACTATTTTAACGATGAATATATACCAGGTGCTGCCCCTATTCAGAATGAAAGAGCAATCAAATTCACAACTAATCCTCCCACAGTGATAGCGTATCCCTGGGTCCATTATATGAGCCATACGATAGATGATTCAAGCGCTGGAGACGGTGATGGAATCGCTGAACAAGGCGAAACCGTTGATCTTAAAGTGACTATATCGAATGATGGAAGCCAGGATGCCCTGTATGTGCATGGATACATGGAATACTCTGCCGAATATTTAACCGTCTCAGATATGGTATTCAATTATGGAGACCTCATCTCAAGGCATAACTCAACCAATTCTGACGATCCTTTCATCGTTTCCATAGCCCCAGACGCCCCTGATACATTAATTTATATCCCACTAAGGCTGTGGGCAAATGATAGTACTTACGTAAATACGACGCATATTCCTGTTTACATTGGACCGGTAGTATCTATAAATGAAAATAAAATCCCAGAAAACTTTGAACTGCTGAAAGTGTACCCGAATCCTTTCAATGTTACAACGGCTTTCGAAGTATATACGCCCGTTAGAAATACTGCGGAGCTCGAAATTTTTAATCTGAAAGGTCAGATAATAGTTCAAAGAAAACAAGTGCTGAAGAGTGGAATCAACTATTTAAAATGGAATGGAGAGAATAATTCAGGAACTTTGGAATCTTCCGGTATTTATATATACCGCATAATGTTAGGGGAGAAGTCAATCGGGGGTAAGCTAATTATGATGAAATAATTCTCGGGATATTTGGGTTTATACGGGAGAGTATCTCATAGTTTATAGTACCCACTAGACCGGCAAGATGATCGGCGGAAATCTCCTCCTTACCTTGCTTGCCTATCAGGACTACTTCATCTTCAACTTTTACATCGGGAATATGTGTGACGTCAACGAGTGTAATATTCATACAAATACGTCCCCTGATCGGGGCTCTTTGTCCTCCTATGAGTACATGCCCGTTGTTCGATAATTTCCTGTCGTACCCATCCGAATAGCCAATAGGAAGAACAGCTATCTTTGAATCGGTAGTTGTCCTGTAAGTACAGCCATAACCTATAAATGATCCCTTGGCGATTTCCTTGACCTGCGAAATCCGTGTCTTCCATGATAGAACAGGTTTGATGATTTCTTCGTCCTCATCGCAGTCATGTTCCATCTTGTATGACAGGAAAGTCTCTCTTGATGGCCACATTCCGTAAAGGCTTATCCCAACGCGCACCATGTCAAAGTAGGAGCTCGGAAAAAGAAGAGCAGCCGCTGAACAGGCAGTGTGTTTGATTGGGATTTTTCCACAGTTCTCTTCAAGCTTGGAGGTGCAATCTTTGAAAACCGCGAGTTGGTTTCCGGCGTATTTATGATTCGTTGTGTCCTCGATATTGGCGAAATGAGTATAAACTCCCTCTATCTGCAGGTTGTTGTATTGTTGAGCCAATTCAAAAAAGCTTTTGATCTCCCCGGGGTGAATTCCTTGCCGGTTAGTGCCTGTCTCCAGTTTAAAATGGAGAAATGCAGTCAAAGATTTGCTCTGAGCTATTTTACCAACTTCTCTAACCGTTTCTTTGTTGTAGGTAACTATGCGAAATTGATTATCAACAACCGATTCAAGGTGGTCAAGAAGAACGTATCCCATAATCAGGATGGGGAGATTATAGCCACTTTGCTTCAATATTAAAGCTTCTTCAAGCGAATGAACAGCGAAGAAATCTATACCCATATCGTGGAGAAGCTTGGCAGTCAAGACAATACCATGCCCGTAAGCGTTTGCTTTAACAACAGCGCATAGTTTTACCGTACCGCCGATAAGGTTTCGAAACAGAGTGTAATTACTTCTCAAAGCCTCGGGGTTTATCTCAATCCATGTATTGAAACGCGGCATTTCTTTTTGGATTACTTTAAAACCTGTATAGGGATCGTAAGCCTGGTATTATCCGTATCGGAAGCCTCGATCGTAACCGATCCAATCTTATAAGCATCCGGCGCTAATTCCTGGTATATTTTAATGACGAGTTCAGTCGAGCCGCCAGACGGTACTTTAGAATCTTTAAGCTTAACTTCCTCAACGAAATTGTCGGGATAATCAACTACCTTGAACTCAACATTTTCAAGAGATTTATTATATATTTTTATCGCGGTCTCATATTCATTTCCTTCGGTAGTTCCAAAGTTATAGAAAGTGGGTGAAGGAATAAATTTCTGAGTAGTACTATCAAGCATAGCGGTAAAAGAAAGCTGTACACGGGGATTGGTAGTATCGTTAGTAGTCACGTAGGCAGATTTTCTCTGACGCCCCCTGTAGCCTCCTGTTCTGAATTCCAGTGTCACGAAAGTCGTTTCGCCTGCCGCAAGAACTGTTTTGCCCATTTGCCTCTTTGTGCACCCGCAGGTTGTTCTTACGTTCAATATTCTTAATGTGTCGGTGCCCATATTGATAATTGGATATTTGTGTGTAAGTCTTTGTCGGTTAACTGTATAGCCCCAATCAAATGTATTTTCAGGAACGAAAATATGGACGCCTTCGATCAATTTCACATCTTCCTCAATACTTTTTGATTTGCTGAAACTCGCAGTTATTCCAATGGATACCAATATGATACCCAGGACTCCAATTATTATATAGATGTAGCTCTTTTTCATCAAAGACCTCCTCATTTAAAAGTTGATTGATTTCCCGATAGAATTCAAACTCGATTCCCTTATCATTTCCGACAGGGTAGGATGAGCGAAAATTGTATCATTCACCTCTTTGATTTTCATCTTATTATGGACAATAATGGAAGCTATTCCCAGGAGTTCTGTTGCGTCCTTCCCGATGATATGTAATCCGATTACCTGGTCGTTAGCTTTATTTACAACCGTTTTAACAAAACCTTCGGGCTCTCCGGCTGCTTGAGCTCTTCCGGAAGCAATATATGGGAATTTGCCTTCGAGTACGTCGATACCATTTTTCTCGGCATCCTCCTTGTTATAACCAATAATACCAATTTCCAGCACCGAAAATACCGCGCCAGGGACAGAAAAATAATCCACTTCCATGTGTTTGCCCAACATGTTCTCCATGGCTATCTCACCGTCATAGCTGGCTTTATGCGCTAACCATGGTCCACCGGCAACATCACCAGCAGCCCAAATATGCCCATGATTGGTTTGAAGTGTGTTGTCAGTTTTCACCCAGCCTCTCTCAAACCCTATGTCTATTTGCTCAAGAGCTCCTTGATCATAACACTCCCTGCCAACTGCAAGTAATACTTTTTCAAAATCATGAGAATTATCACCTATCGCTACTTGAAAACACCCATTTTTTTCCTCTATCTTACTTATTGTAGTTTCTAGTCTTATGCCTACACCCAGCTTGCTTAATTCCTTTCTTAGCGCTTCAGCAATTTCCTTGTCAAAACCAGGTAAAATCTCCGGCAGGATCTCTACAATAGTAACCTTTGAACCAAAACTTGCAAATACATAAGCCATTTCGACACCGATAACTCCACCTCCGATAATAAGCAGGCTTTTCGGTATCTCGGTACTTGCAAGCGCATCCGTACTGTCCCAAATACCAGCAAGCTCAGCACCGGGAATAGGTAGCGACTTCGATCTCGAACCAATGGCAACCAGTAATTTTTCAAATTCAATCGTTTTCTTTTCGTCACCGTTGATGATATCTATACTGGTAGGAGACACGAAATCCGCTTTGCCCTTTATATATTCGACCTCATTTTTCTTGAGCAGAAATTCGATACCCCTGCTGATACGATTAACTACTCGGTTCTTTTTTGATAAAATATAATCCCAGTCAAAACCGTTTTCTTCAGCTTTGATTCCCCACTTTTTTGCTTCCTTAATAATATTATAATTGTTTGCGGCAGTCACGTACGTCTTAGTTGGAATACATCCTTCGTTCGTACAAACTCCACCAAGCGACGCTTGTTCAACCAAAGTTGGTTTAGCCCCTATTTTAGCGCCATAAATTGCGCTGACATAACCCGCAGGTCCGCCACCAACAATAACAATTTCTCTTTTATCTGCCATAATTTTGGATATGCTTAAAGATTAATAAATTACATAATTTAATAAAAATCATCCGTATGTCAAGGTTTTTTTGGTTTATAATAATACAAAAATTCAACTCTATAATTCTCTTTCTATGAAGGGAATTTCGTCGTTTTCTCTTAAATTTTCAAGAATTTAGAAGATTTTCCTTGATTATTTTAAGAAAATAAAATATTATATTATCCGAATAGGGTGTTAATAGATT
>JAFGQG010000017.1 GCA_016935765.1 bacterium | reverse complement strand
TGCCGGGATGGTGGAATTGGCAGACACGCATGGTTGAGGGCCATGTGGGCGTGAGCCTGTGCGGGTTCAAGTCCCGCTCCCGGCATTATTAGGGGCGTAGCAATTAGCATTTATCAGTTATCCCAGTTGGATAATAAAATATCAAACAGGGCAAGCGGGGCAGGCAATTAGCAATTCAAACAAACACAATATCCCTCTCACCACCTAAGAACCTCCTCCGGTCAATCGCGGTATTTCCAAAGGATACAATGAGAAAAGACTCCTATTTCCGTCTTTTCTGAGCAAATTAAACGTTTCAGTCTGATTAGAAATTTTACTCTGAAACTTTCACTAGTAATCTCATAAGCACACGAATCCAACACCACCCCCCAGGTACTTCGTGTGTCATCTCACAATAGCATTGGTGGGATTGCTTCCAACTTTCGCCGAAGCTATGGTTGACAGGCAACAGCAGATATAAAACGAACATCCTGTTCGTTAAGTCTCCGCAATGACTATGAGTTTTTTATTGGGAGTCAATAAGGTTTGATAACTCTGCTCCTCGGGCAGGACTTGAACCTGCAACCTAGTGGTTAACAGCCACCCGCTCTGCCGATTGAGCTACCGAGGAGTATTTCTATATGACAAAAAAACGTCAAAAACCTTAATGTAATTATCTCTTGGAGAATCGATTCTTAAGTTTATTCTTGAAAATCTCATAAATGCCATTGTCTAACAGGCTTATTACAACCTTCTTCAAGTTCTTCGTCTCCAGTAGATAATTGATTATCTCTTCCAACATTAAATCCGCGCATACGTCGGCTGGGAAATGACCCACGCCTGTTCCAAACGCAGGTATAGCAATAGATTCAAAATTGTTGTCATCAGCAAGCTTCAAAACATTCATCGTTGCGTTCTTGATAGCATCTTGACTCGTTTTCATGTCTTGCTCCATAACAACCGCGTGAAACACCTTCCTTTGGGGAAGCTTCCCAGCTTCGGTGATCACGACTTCGCCGATCGGAATGGGTCCCAGTTTCATAGCCTCTTCCTCTATCTCCTCGCCGCCTTTGCTTTTTATAGAACCGGCGACTCCTCCTCCCATCCACAAGCGATTGTTAGCCGCGTTCGTTATGATATCGACGCTTTGCTCGGTTATGTCTTCATTAACAATTGATAATGTTGCTCTTCCTATTCTCACATCCATCTCAGCCCCCTGGCTTTAATGTAAACAAAAGAAATTATAAATAATGTCTTTCAAGTCAAGTCTTATTTGTAATTTTCCACTTTTTTATAGTTACAATTCTCTGCTTGATTGCTCTTACTTGTCCGGGACGATGATCAGCTCTTCTATGATCTCGTCATCTCCCGGCATCACATTCAGTTCATTCCAGCCATCCCTGTTCGGAAGCTGGTATCTTACTTTCGCCTCCTTCCCTTCCTTGCTCTTTGAGTAACGCGTTATGATTCTTCCGGAGATCGACATGTTCACGGTTTTCGCTTCGCCTTCCAATAATCCCACGGGACCCTTGTTCACGGCGTCCTCCATCATAATGAGGCGTCCCTTCCCGAGTAGCGCCAGCAAATTGTTCTCCTCTTCGAACCTTCCTACTATAAGTTTAGCGCCAGATGGCAAACGGAAATGCCGACCTAATTTCAGCAATTGTGTATCGAAAATACTGAGCTGCTTGTGCCGGATAGCTTCCTGCAGTCTCTTGGTATATCCAATATCGGTTAACAAACAACCTCCCGCGGGAGTTTGGTATTCGGATATTCCCCACTGCTTGGCGAGTTCCATTTGCGGTGTCCTGTTGCGCCCGGATAATCCCAGCAGTCTGTCCCGGTTCACTAAATGCTCCTGTTCGATCCTGGTTTCCGGTAAAAGTTGAGCAGACAACGGTCGCAAAACCAATCCCCTGGTGTAGGTCTCGTTCTCAATAAGTGCAAGGGCAGATTGGTTTTGAGACATCGGACGCTGCCCAAGCACTTCACCTGTAACCAGCCCGTAAGCTCCCACCTCTTGTATGATTTTAACGGCGCGTTTGTACATATATATCTTGCAGTCGATACATGGATTGAAATTCTTGCCGTAGCCGTATTTCGGTTTTAAGATTACGTCTAGAAATTCCTGCCCGAGTGGGACTTCCCATACTGCGCTCTCCAGATCGGCATCCCAGTATTCCTTGAAACTATTGCGCCAAAGGTTCTTGTTGAAGGGATGCTCAAATTTAAGAGCCAATAGATTTCTACCCTGGTCTCTAAGCAGTCTCATTGCCAGTAAGCTGTCTAAACCGCCGGAATATAAAGCAACAAGATCGATTTTATACTTCGTGAAACTCACTCTTTATCTAAATCCTGTCTATTTTATGTTGATGCTTTTCCGCAGAATAACAAGGTTAGAAATATCCTGCTGAAAATCAATATTATACTAATTTATTCAATTTTTCAAGGCTGTTATCATCTCCAACGACAAGGAGATTATCCCCTTCATCGATAACATCGTCGGCGTCGGGAACCATATTTAATTTCTCTTCACCATCTTCTTTGTGTTTAATGGCTATGACCTCGACAGCGTACACGCGCCTGATATCCAACTGCGCAAGTGTTTTTTCCCAGAAACTTTCCGGCGCTGCCATTTCCACGATGGAATAGCCTTCGCAAACGGGTATCTGGTCCACGATGTTCGGATAGGCAAGGCTTTTGCCCAATCTGATTGCCATATCCACCTCGGGAAACAGTATCTGGGTAGCTCCCAGCATCTTGAGAAGCATACCGTGCTCTTTCGAGATAGCCTTGACTATTATTTCCTTGATACCCAGTTCCTTCAGGAACATAGTTGTAAGCACGCTTGTTTCCATAGGTTCACCAAGATTAATTATAGCGCAGTCCATACTCTCGAGTCCGATTTCCTTTAATTTTTCGAAATCGGTGGCATCTATATGAATCGCCTGAGTTACCAAACCCTGAAGACTCTCTATCTTCTCCCTGTTAAGATCAAGCACGAGGACCTGCTGACCCTCACCATATAAAGTGCTGGCAATTTTCGAACCGAAAGTTCCCAAACCTATTATTACAAACTGCATTATTAATCTCCAGTTAAAAGATTTTTATTTTTAGCTACATAAGTATATGTATTGAGCGCTGTGAATGCCAGGGCAAAAGAAAAAAAGATGGCTTGAATGATACTCAGACCGAGCAAAGCTGTCAAAAAACTTACTGCCCAAACGGTTGGAGTGAGCCTTCCAAGAAGGTCGGACCGGGGAACAATACCGTGACGCAAGAAAATTCTCATGGTTACAATACCCATGATTATGTATCTTATGCCCACGATTATCATCAACCAGGACCATGGTGAATGTATTTTTCCGAGAATAATCAGCGTTACCGCTACCGAAATGACGATGAGTTTGTCGATTATGGGATCCATCATCTTGCCCACGTAGGATATTTGTCCCAACTTTCTTGCGTAATAACCGTCCAGAATGTCAGTGAGAGCCATTATCGCGCCGATCCCGATCGGTAGAAGCTTCCCCCACTTGTCGGAGACCACCAGACTATAGAGAAGAATTGGCAGCAGTATTAACCTGATAAAAGTAAATACGTTACCTACTGTAAAGATTTTATTCGTGATTTTCCTTTTGACCTGCTTATCTGGCAAGTAGGTCTTCTGCAAATTCTTTTGCATATTTCTTATCCTTTTCCACACCCATCATTCTGGTTAGTTCTTTTATTCTTTCTTCCCCATCAACTCTATAAACACTTACATGTGTGCGCCCATCTTTCTCAATTTTCTCTATGTAAAAGTGAGTTCCCGCTTGCGAGGCGATCTGATGAAGGTGAGATATAACGATAACCTGATGTGATTTTTCAAGTTTCTTTAGTTTCTGACCTAGCAGGGTTGCGGTTTTGCCGCCTACACCGGAATCTATCTCGTCGAATATAAGAACGGGAATTTTATCCTCTTGCGCCAGTATCCTTTTAAAAGCAAGCATGATGCGGGATAATTCGCCTCCGGAAACTATCTTGTTTAATGGTCTTAATTCCTCACCAACATTCAAAGAAATGAAAAACTCTGCCTCATCGAATCCGTTAGGTGACATACTTACTCCCTGCCCGTCAAGGACAAATTCGCTCGTGTCGTCGGGTTTCGCGCAAAAGCTTGTCTCGAATTGGAATTGGTTCATCCCCAGCTCAGTAAGTTCCTTTCTAAGTTGCTCTTTCAATTCTCCCGATGCCTCATGACGCTTCTGGCTTAAAAACTCAGCTTCTGATTGGAGCTTCTCTCTTAAGGATTTCAAACCTGCATTTATGCTTTCTATCTCTTTGTTCAAATTACCGAAGTCTTCCTCCTCATGCTCCAGCTCTTTAAGGTAATCTATCAATTCGGGAATGCTTTTCTTATACTTTAATTTCAGGTCTGTTATGAAGGTCAGACGGTTTCGAACGTTATCCGCTTCAGCTTCATCGTACTCAATGTTGTCAATATAATCGCTTATGAAACTCGAGCACTCGTTTATAGCAGCGGCAGCGGTATCGAGATAGTCGATCGGCTCTTTCAATTTATTATCAACATCAAGGAATTTTGTCAACTGTTTTCTGATCTCCGCAAGTTGATTAATAATTGAATTTTCCTCTTCGAAAAGAGTTGAATACGAAAATTGAGATATCTGGGAAAGCTGTTCCCGGTTATCTATGACCCTTTGCTTTAACTTCAACTCCTCCTCTTCGTCCCCTCGTAATTGGGCTTTTGCCAGTTCGTCGTACTGGAATCTATGCAGCTCAGCGAGCTCTTCTTTCCGCTGTTTTTTCTCGTTCAGGGCGCGTAATTTATCCTTCATCTCCCGGTATTTTTTATATTCTTCCTTGAAGCCCTCTATCCTTTCTTCGATGCCGGCATAAGCGTCCAGGGTTTCCAGGTGGTAATCCTTGTTAAGCAGTCTTTGATGCTGATGCTGTCCCAGAATGTCCACCAAATACTCACTGATCTTCTGGATCAGGGAAACAGACGCTATCTCATTGTTCACCCTGGTTTGGCTTTTTGTGTTCCTGCGTATTATTCTCTGAATCACAAGTTCATTATCCTCTATGCCGTATTTCTTTACCAGTTTCATACAGTAAGGATTCAGGTCAAACTGACCGGTGATTATCAATTCCTCCTCACCGCTTCTAATTAAAGCAGCGTCCGATCTGTCTCCCAGGAGAAGTTCGATTGCTCCGATGATAAGTGATTTGCCAGCGCCAGTTTCCCCTGTTAGAACGGTAAATCCCGGGTTAAATTCTATCTCAAGGTCTTCGATAACTGCTAAGTTTTTTATTCTCAACAACCTTAACACGGGGAAACGCTCCTTGCTTTCACAACGATTAATGATAATGACAATTCTTTATAAGTCAAGAAATATCAATTCATATTTCATTATAGTCAATACAATATAATTAAAATAGCTTGACAATAGCGCTTTTATGTTTTTATTGGTATAACTATATTTTATTATGAAAGTGAAAACCTACAATATATACAACATTATGAAGGAGGCGTACTTATGAAAAAGTCGATTTTTATTCTTCCCTGCTTGATTATTTTGGTTCTCTTTGCACTTGTATTTTCACAGAGTGATGAGAATTATTCATGGTGGTGTGGTGATCCTGACATCGGCGGTTATGCTGACCACTGGCTTCAGTTCCTTGATACGCCCGATATAGAGCTTCCATCGAGTCCATCGGGTAATCTCGTACTGACATTCAAATCCAATTATAACATCGAGCCGGGTCCCGCTGACTACGATCCCTATGACGCCTGGGATGGCATAAATGTCAGAATATCTTTGGATGCCGGCGCTACGTTTGAAGTGCTCGAACCTATTGGAGGTTATCCATGGTCGAGTATGTACGGCTTTGGTTATAACGGTGAAGGCGAAAGCGTTCCCGGTTGGGGAGGCTCGAGCAGTGGCTGGGTCGCTCCAGTTTTCAATATGAACTCCTACATCGGAGAGACGGTTCGACTCAGGTTCGCTTTCGGTTCGGACCCCGCTTTCAGCACCGTAGATGACGGGGATATGTTCGGCTGGATCATCGATGAAATTACTATCAGGGACGATGAAGAAAGCTACTTCTATAACGGCGCAGGTTCCCCGGAAGTGATGACCGCTAACAACGGAATTACAGCGTGGGGAGATTACTGGGAATACACTGACGAAGACGCGCATTCTCCTACCCATAGCTGGAACTGCCCGGCAGGATACCCTAACCTCTGGTGCGCCCTGGTTTCACCTGTGATAAGTGTGCCAACAGCCTTCGATTCCCTTGTTTTTCTTGAATACTGGATCTACTGCGACTTTGAAGACCTCTCCGGCTCAGGGGAAGGATTGGATGATTACATAATGGTATTTGCATCACCAGACAGCGGGGAATCTTTCTACTGGCTTAATGGGGTCTGCAAATCAGGCGAGTACGAAGCCGACTCTTTCATGGTAGTTAATGAAAATTATACAGGAAATGTCATCAGAAGTGGGGATGTTACTACTTACGGTACGGCAGAAATTGCGGATTCAATACGCGAGACCGGGCAAATCCAACTGTACTTCATAGCATACACGGATGACAATGACGATATGGGCATAGGTGAAGGCGTTTTTATAGATGACGTACTCGTCAAAAAGTCCATGGCAGTACATAACGATATACTGGTTAACATGATAGGCTCAACACCCACCAACTTCGGAGAAGCCTCGAAGTTCTCGGTTCAATTATATAACAACGGCTTGGATCCAATTGCCAGCATACCTACCTTCTACAAAATATTCTACAACGGGACAACAGGCGATTCACTCCTGCATAGCGGATTGTTCAGCCCGTTCCCCTCACTTGCGTCCGGCGAGTTCACAACGCTCGACATGACGTGGACACCACCTTTGACGGGTGATTACACATTCCTTAGCTATTGCGCGGTTGCCTCTGATGAAGTCACAACTAACGACAGTCTCGAATTTCCCTTCCACGTTTACGCGGGTGATACCACTGAGCTTGGATATGATGACGGCGAAACCAATCCCTTTGATGATGACGGACACATGGCTTACCTCATCGGTCCCGATTTAATGGGTTTCGACTACGCTGCGGTACACTGCACCGCTCCTTATACCAACCCGGTTGTTACACATGTTAGGTGGTGGTCTGCAGGTACGTATCCGGTAAAGATCGAAATCTTATCCTCTATAGACGAGACTCCAGGTGACCTTATCGCAACCGATTCATGCCTTACGGCCACCGCGGGTGAATGGGTAACTGCTGACATTGAAGACGTCGAGTTGACCGAAGCGGATTTCTTCATTACTCTCTCGGCATTGAGAGAAAGCACAGCTTTTGGTATATACGCGGACACCAGTTCTCCCGTGGATGAAAGATCATGGCTGCTTTCGTACCCGGACCTCTATAACCTTGACAACCTGGACTTCCTCTTAAGAGCCGTAGTTACGGAAGATGCTAAAAAGTTCGCTTTCGGACCATCGACTCCAGTTGAAAACTTCAGGGAGACACGCGGTTCATCATTCTCTCACAAACTCCTGAGAGCAAGAACCATACATCCCATGGTTGACGAAGATACCCTGTATTTCACGGACTTTGAGGATGGTTCAACCGGCTGGACTCATATCGATTTCAGCGCTGAAGGCTCTGAAGAACTTTACTGGCATGCAGATACGTTTATGCACTATGCAGGTATAGGCGATATCGAAAAGGTACCATTCACGTTCGACCTGAAACAGAATTACCCCAACCCGTTTAATGCAGTCACAACAATTGCGTATTCGATAGCCGAGAACTCTCATGTTAAACTTGAAGTTTATGATATTATCGGGAAACAGATAATCTCCCTGGTTGACCAGGATCAGCATGCAGGGGCTTACGAAATCAAATGGAACTGCAAGGATGAACACGGAAGCGTAGTACCCGCTGGTGTTTACTTCTATAGGATAAACGCTGGTGATTATAAGAACGCGAACAAAATGCTTCTGCTGAAATAACCAGCATCTGCCGCTGAATTAATCAGCGCTTGACATATTTTTTCAATATTCCTTATAAGCCCGTAGGGTATACCGCTTGAGTACCATCCTATACTTGCATCATCTGTCTCTGTTTGTCATTTCGAACTAAAAGTGATTATTTCCTTAGGCTTTTCCCGCCCCGCGTTAACTCATCTACCCTTATACGTGTTCACTTCTTGATTCTTTTCTCTTTCTTCTTAGCGACCCTCCAACGAACCTCCCCCTACACCCTTATACCCATTTCCCCTTACGCCCTTTTTAAGTTTTTCCTGTTTCCTGTTACATTTTCTATGTTCATTATGCGTTTATATCCTTGACATCAGTGTATTATGCTCCATATTTTATAACGTTGTGTTTCGTATTTATAATGTACGAAAATGTTAAAACAATACTAGTTTTGAATCGAATGATCATTTAATTTCAATTACTTAATTTTTTTGCAATTTTGAAAGGAGAAAGCAAGTGATAAGACGAGTAATTTTGTCATTGGTGTTTCTGTTGTTTTTATTTAGCACCGCTCTTTTCGCATTTGATGATAGCACATATTCGTGGTGGTGCGGGGACGAAGACATAGGAGGTTACAATAATCGCTGGCTGCAGTTTCTTACAACCGAGGAGATAGACCTTCCTTCCAGTCCGTCGGGCAACTTGATTTTTACTTTCAAGTCCAATTACAGGGTTCAGACCGCAACAGGGAGCATACCGGATGGCTTCGATAGCTGGGATGGTTTGAACGTTAGGGTAGCTACTGGTGGTGATACCCTTTTCGAGGTGATGGAGCCCATAGGGGGTTATCCTTACGAGAGCATGTACGCTTTTGATTATAACCTCGAGGGAACCGATATGCCGGGCTGGGGAGGCAACAGCTATGGTTGGATTTCCCCGGTATTCAACCTGAACGCCTACCTTGGCGAGACTATTCAGCTAAGATTCGCGCTCGCCTCGGACGGGGTGACATCCTCCTACGACAACCCAACACTGATGGGATGGGTGATCGATGATTTGTTGATCAGGGACGATGAAGACACCATATTCTACCACGGTGGTGGAGATGTTAGCCAAATGACCGCATCAAACGGAAAGAGAGCCTGGGGAGACCACTGGGAATTTACAGAAGTGAGATACCGCTCTCCCACACATTGCTGGCTGTGCGAAGGCGGCTATCCCAACCTTTCTAACTCGCTGATATCCCCTAATATCGAAGTACCATCCACAGATGATACGATCGTGTTCCTGGAATACTGGGTCTATTGCGATTTTCAGGACATCGATGGAGACGAGGATGGTTACCTTGACGACTATATGATGCTCTTCATATCCCCCGATAATGGTTACACTTACTATTGGCTCAATGGCGTGTGCAGATCCGGGATGTACGACTCGGATACCTTCGTTGTCGTGGATAGAAATCATGGTGGAAACGTGGTCAGAAGTGGCTCAATGTACGGGACCGCTGAAATCGCAGACTCGATCAGGGAAACCGGGCAGGTAAAGCTTTACTTTGTCGTCTATACCGACCAGATAGATGAAGTCGGACCCGGAGAAGGGATTTACCTGGATGATATCATGCTGACAAAGGTTCCAGCTATTCACAGGGATATAATGATATACATGATCGGGGCAACTCCCACAAACCTGGATGAAGAGATACAGTTCACCGTACTCTTGTTCAATAACGGTCTGGATATCATTCCGGGAGTACCTATACGGTACCAGATAACCAGGCACACGACTCTCGGCGATTCCGTGGTATATACCGGAATGCACAGCCCATTTCCCACGATAAGTTCTGCCGAAACGCTTAAGGTGACTACCAACTGGACTCCTACTATCCCCGGGGATTACTCGTTTCTGAGTTACGTTGCAGTTACAGGCGACGAGGATAATTCTAATGATAGCCTTTTTTATGATTTTCGGGTGTACGGTACCGATACGGTCGAGTTGGGCTATGATGACGGAGAATTCAACCCGTTCGACGACGATGGTCATACCGCGTATTTGCTTGGCCCGGATCTCATGGGTTTCGATTACGCCGCTGTGCAATGTACTGCTCCGTTCGACAACCCTGTGGTGACTCACATAAGCTGGTGGGCGCAGCGCGATTACCCGGTCAGAGTATCCGTTCTTTCTTCTATCGATGACACCCCCGGTGACCTTATCGCGGAGGATTCGTGCCTGGATGTTACACCCTTCACCTGGGTGAGCGCCGATATCGAAGATGTAGTGCTGACTGAGCGCGATTTCTTCATCACGATAACTACCCTGAGAGACAGCACCGCTTTCGGGCTTTACGCGGATACTTCCTCCCCCGTTGACGGAAGGTCATGGCTCTATTCAGCTCCGGACCTCTATAACATGGAAGACCTCGACTTTCTCCTGAGAGCGGTTGTAACAAGCTCGGCGCGGAGATATGCCCTTTCTCCATTACGTGAGGATTATAGCGTAGAGAGAGAAAGCCGCCGACCAAGGTTCAGGGAAGCCTCGTTTCATCCCATGCTGGAGATGGATACAATTTATTACGAGGGTTTCGAACACGGTGTAATCGGCTGGAACAGAGTAGATTACACTTACTCACCATCAATACCTGTTTACTGGCACCCTGATACGTTCATGCACTATACAAGTATTAGGGATGCCCTGACAAAACCATATACTTTCTCCCTGAAAGGGAATTATCCGAATCCGTTTAACGCGAATACTCAAATAGCGTACTCTATCGCCGATGATTCATTTGTGAGGCTCGAGATTTTTGATCTTCTTGGAAAAAGAGTTGCTTTGCTTGTTAATGAGATTCAATCGCCAGGGGAATACGAGGTTATGTGGGAAGGTAAAAATTTCGAGAGAAGGAAGGTTTCTGCAGGCGTCTATCTGTATAGGTTTAGTGCTGGAGATTATATGAAAACAAGCAAAATGCTGTTGCTAAAATAGCGGGAAGGCTCTTTGGAATTGCTCCCCGAAAATCCTTGTAATAAGGATTTTCACTTTATCACGTTTGGATTCTTACCCTTTGGATGTCTCCTATCCCTTGGTGGATTTCTAGCCTCTTTTGGAGATAGTGGACCCTGTCGTTGCTGAGGGATGTCTAATAACAGGTCCATGTGATGATGCCCCTCTTTCAATAATTCCTTGAATTTTACTTTCTGGGCTGGTTCAAGTATTGAAATTTCTTCACTTAGTTGGTTGATGACTTCCCTTTGTGTTTGAGTTTGAAGAGCAGCAATCTCGGTGAGAAGGCTATCCACTTTCTGCTGGGAGATCTCTTCACTCAGGATTTCGTCCATCAATGCCTCCCGAGCTGTTCGTATCGATTCGAAAAGGGGTTTCATTTTGTCGTGTAATTGTTTTATTGAATTATCAAACTGTTCCAATTGTTCATCACTCAACTTTAGATCTTCCTTTAAAAATGCCCCTGGTAATTGAGGAGGACCAGGTAGATTTTGTTGGTTGAATCCTTGTGGGGCTTTCCCTGGTGGAATTATATGAGGCGGTTTGTGAAAAAAGTGAAAATACAATATGGTTCCAAGAGATGACAAATTGATGACTATCAATATGATGACAAGCCCAATTAATAAACTTTTTTTCATTTTTTGTTCCTATTGGTTATGGTTAGTACTAAAGTAAAGGTTTTTTAGAGAAGCATCCGGTATTTCGTTAAAAGTAAAGATATAATGGGAATTGATAAATTGGTCTAAAGATGATTCTCTACTTGAATACTGGTATTGGTAATGGTTTTGTTCGTAAATATGTTTACCTACGAGATAGCCCATAAATATCCCGATTACGACTATCATGCCCATCATCGCTGGTTTAAGTTTTGTGAACAGTGTTTCAGCCCATGATGGGTGTGCCCCCTCTGATACCAGAATCTCCTTAATCCTGCCTTTAACCCTGGTTTTAAAGTAGGGGGATGGTTTGATTCTTTCAAAAGCCTCCAAATCCCGCCATAATGCAGTAAATTCGTTAAGCAATGCTCTGCAACTTGAGCATTCCTCCAGATGCTTTTCAAAAGCTGCCTTTGAATCCGGACTCAGCTCACCTTCCAGATACACCCCTAATCCTTTTCTAAATCCCTTGCAGTCCATTTTCTGCTCCTATTTTCAAAAAATAAGACGGAATAGCTGTTAAAATCTTGCATTTTTTTATATGTTTTTGTCCAGATAATCCATTAATTTCTCCTGTAGTTTAAGTTTTGCTCGGTGAAGAAGCGACTCAACTGAAGATATAGAGCGCTTCATTATCTTTGCTACTTCCTTGTTTGATAACTCCTGGTACTTACTTAAAACGAATGCTTTTCGTTGTTTATCGGGGAGTGAATCCACAGCTTTTTGTATGACGGTCTTCCTCTCCTTCTCTAAAAGTTTCTCTTCGGGTGATGGGGTTGCTATGGATTCGAGTTCGTCCCGGTAATCAGCAACTTCGCGCTTTTTTCTGCCCTTTTGATGTCGTAAAAAATCGATAGAGCTGTTCATCGCAATCCTGTACAGCCAGGTTGACAGTTTAGCTTCTCCACGGAATTTGTGTATCGAGCTGTAAAACTGAACGAACACTTCCTGGGCGATATCTTCGGCATCTTCGTGGTGCCTCACGAAACCGTAGCATGTGTTGAGAACCAACTCGCTGTATCGGTCTATCAAATCGTTTAATGCTGTTTCATCGCCTTCGATAACTTTTTGTATTAGTTCTTTATCGTTCATTGGAAATGGGTTTGAGTGTTCATATTATTTTGATTATAGACTAAACAATAAAATATATGGCTATTCCCATTTATCAAATATAATTGGTGAAAATTATCTGAGATTTAAAGAAGCTTGTGTCCATGGATTTCTTGCCGAGTGTTCTGGAGGGGGCATCTTGGAGGGGGTTTCTGGGAGTACACCATCCGCGATGGTGCCTATTTTGGAGTAGATCCTGCGCCATGGTGCCAGCGAAGCTGATGTTGAAAACATAAACCCAAAAACGCAGTAACACGGTTCCTGCACTCCAAACGCCTTACCCCGTGTTCATTACCAACCAGGGGTTGGTTTCGCACTCCAGGTTACCTTATCGTCGAATAGTATCCCTTCAATATCATCGGTTTGGAAACCACTACCGAGTCAGCGGCGATTACATTATCTGATCCAGCCTTGAATATCAGGGTTACATCGTCCAGGAGGGATGCAGTGTCCGCAATGGCTGTCTCAAATGAAGAATAAGGTGAAGCGGGGGAGCCATCTCCAGCTCGTGTGCCGCCCACGAACTTAACTGCGTCCTTGGGAGCTAACCTGTAAACCATGGGGTGCTCAACGATGTCCGTCACGAATGTCATCCAGATGTAATTGTCGGCGAGTACCTGCATGGAATCAGGTAAAAATGTCCGGTTGTAGCCATATATGCACCAGGCGTGACTGATCGGAGCGCCGTAATGGTAATTCACCACTCGCCGCCATTGAATTTCATCCACAATAGTCTTCATTCCGGAACAGGTGTCCGGTTCCGGGCAGTGAATGAAGGTGTTGCCTATCGCATCCTCATCAAATCGGAAATGCTCTATGTAGGTTTCAGGGATGCACCATGCTGCGGACTCTAATACCCCGTACATCATGTGTGAAGCAATACCGCAACTTGAGGTTAGAGTTGAAACAGCGTTTATTTCTTCAGGTGTATCTATGCTGTCACGCACCAGGGGCATTAAATCGTAACGGTAAACGGTAGTTGAGAAGTCAGCGCGGATTCTCTCCGGAACGGGTGTAAGCCTTCTCCACAGTATCTCCAGCGCGGTATCATATTCCGCCTTGTGGATTGAGTCGAGGGATGGTTCCACGTGGAATTTCGCCCAGTTGATAAGAGTATGATCCCAGGTACCCGCGATGCCCAGTTCTCCGCCATCTACACCTGTTCTCCACCTTATCCTATTTCTCCAGACACAATGCATACTGTCGAATCCAGCGACAAAGGGATAAAAATTCAGGGGGGTGTTTTCCCAGAAATAACCGGTTCTCACGTCATAATCAGTGCTGTCTCGCCCCTGACCGATAACCGGCCACTCCCAGGTTCGAAGAATCATTGCCATAGAGTGCGCGGTGCATCCGTCCACGGTTCGAAGAGTACAGGGACCTGCCCAGGTCACAATGTACGGGGTGAGAGCATTCATGGGCCAGTGCTGATCACCGCCCCACAGCGGGAAATTGGGGACCCGCATAGAGTCCGGACCATCCATGATCGACGTTGTACCGAGTTGCCAGAATATTCTACCAACAGCAAGGTCGTTCCAGTACGCCCTTCTCTCCTCAGCAACTTCCCAAGCTTTTTCTCCCTCTGTTCCACCAAGTAATAGCTTGTCCATAAAATTATGGTAACTCTCCCTGATCGTAATAAGCGCTTGACTCATACGGACATCGTCATAGTCAAAGTCCCCGTGAGGACTGTAGAAATAAACTGGGAGCATTTCTTCATATACACCGGTGACGCAATATCCTTCATCGTTCAAATAAGCGATATAAACAGCTGTGTCGCCATCCACAACATAGGGGGTTAGTTCCTCCACCACGGCTTCGGGCCGTGCGTCCGCGGTAACTTCTCTGACCCAGGTTTGAACAGCAGATTGTATGATCTGAGAAGGCAGTTTCTCCGCGTGGGCGAGAACAAGTGGCAAAAACAGGATAATAATTATTATTTTCAGTCTCATCTTAATTCTCCTTGATTACTGCAGGTTGACCAGGACCAGTATCAATCCGGTTCCACTTTCCAGGGCGCTCATCGCTTTACCAATAATAGCGCCTGTCGCCCGTGAGTGGTCGGTTACTTTCATGGCATAACCAGGTTCAGATGAAGTTGTCAGTAAATCGCCGGGTGAAATGGGGTTTTCAGAAGCGTCTGCCCAACAATATACCCTGCCGCTTAAAGCAATGGGGTATTGTCCATCCGCAAGACTGCCCTCCTGGCTCATTAGCATGCCGGTATTGATGTCTCCCGCGCCGCTTATAATCCCGGCTACTTTCTTATCATAAGCAACATCACTTATGACCAGCATTCCGGGATTGCTTTCGCCAATGGATACTAACATTCCCGGCTGAGGGGTCTGCTCTGCTTTTACTTCGAACTGCTCGGAGAGGTCTGAGCCGCCTAAAATTACAAGAACATCGGTTCGTAAGGTTTCAGTTTTCAGGGCTTCAGTTCGTATGGTTCCGCGTACATCTAGTTTATCCATCGGGCTGGTGGTTCCGATTCCAACCTTGCCGTCGGTAGTGATGCCGATCAGGTCCCCGGTTCCCTGCCGATAGAAACGTGCAACGTTCAAGTTGGAGTACCACACCCAGTTGTCAGCAGGTCCTTCTCCCCGGTCCCGGAACTTGAATCCCCCGGAGGTTCCGGTAGCCAGTATCTCCAGGCCGTCAACATGCAGAGGATGCTCGGGTTCGGTGGTACCGATACCCACCTTGCCGCTAAAATATGCATCGCCCAAGAAATATCCAGCCCAATTTTCTGTACCTCCTACAGCAACCCCGTACACCCCATAGTTAAAACCAGCACCATAGGCTATCCCCTGAACACCGTAACTCTGTCCACTGCCACCCATAACCGAGGCGGTTAATCCCCGGTAGCTTTCCTCCCCGGTTGCGACTACCTTTGCTTGAACGCCATAAGCTCCGCCAACGAAGTAACCGCCTGTACCTGCGCCATCCACGACAGAACATTCCCCCCACACTCCCATACCATTGCCCAGTATGAAATTATTCTTGAAATAAGCTACCGGTTTATCTCCATCGGCAGCTTCTAGATGAAGGTAATATTCAGGTTCGGAGACCCTGATACCAACTTTTCCGTAAGGTGCTACAAACCTGAGATATTCTGTGAAATCGGTGGAATTGCCGAATCCGAAAGCAATATCGGCAGTACCGGAGCCGGAAAATATCTGGAGAAGGTCGCTCTGTATTCCAAAGCCGTAAGTATCTCCGCCGTTTTCGAATAGGAACAGCTTATCGCCGGCAGATGCGCCCAGTGAGAGCTTGGCGTGCGGACTGGTAATCCCGATGCCGACATTCCCGGTGCGGTAGAGGTCGCCGGTGAGACCGCTGCCTGAACCGTACGCCCAGTCGTTGTCTCCTCCGCCAGTAGTTCCCACGGAATCATGGGCATTCAGCCAGCGGGTTCCATTCCATTTCAGCACTTCGCCAACATCAGGAGAGAGAATTGAAACGTCAGCAAGGTCATTCAAGTAGATCAATCCGCTGGCTGTGAGGTCCTCGCTGTAACTCCACATGTCCCCGTTATATTTCAAAATATCTCCAGCTTCTGGTATGTCCCCGGATATTATAATACCCTTGATGGAATAAAGTGTGGGATTAGGGTAAGTTCCGGAGAGGTCTCCCTCAGCGCTTTCTCCCGCGAGATAGTCATCTCCATCGGCGAGACCAGCAGGTATTCCTGAAAAGTTACTCCAATCCAGGTAATATGTTCCCTGCTGGCCATCCAGGAGATCAGCGTCCAGCCCGGAACCCGGTCCCTGGTCGGACATTGACCAGTCAATATTGAGAATGGAGTTATCATTCAGGTTTATATCGTAGCTTCCGGCGGAATTTCCGGTCGCGAGGACCTCCTCGAGAGAGCCAACTTCGCCGCCCCCGGAGAGATCCGTTCCTGGTGCCCAGGCTGCCCCATCGTATTTCAAAACCTGTCCTGAAGCTGGGGGGGTTGGAGAAATCTCCACACTCTGCAATCCGGTAACAATAGGATCGGGATAGGTGCCATCCAGGTCCCCACTGGCTATCGCCCCTTCAAAATAGTCGTCCCCGTCATTTATATCTGCAGGAATGCCGGTCAGGTCAGACCAGTTAAGTTCGTTGGCTACCCCAGCTTCATCGGCGTAGGACACGGAGTCTGAATGTGGAGCGTTGAGAGCATATGGTGAGGAGCTCAAACGTACCCGGGGAGTGAGAATGGTTCCTGACACCACGGTTTCAAGCCAGTAAGGTTCATCGAAAGGCAAATTCAAGGAACTGGTCATGCCCAGGTATGTGTTGTATATTCCTCTTTCCAACTCCACTTCCTGCGATTCATTCCAGAGAGGAATCCCCCCTGTCTCGGTATCGAAGATTCGGAAAATAATAGAGTAGGTCCCGTCGGGAAGCGGCGCTGATTCGTCGTCAGTTAAATATCCCTGGTAGCTTATTACACGGGGTATCTGTCCTTGACTGTAAGTGACCCAAATAAGCATAGTTAACCACAAGATAAACATCAACTTACGCATTTTGTCTCCTTTGAGTTTTAAATGGTTGAGTGTTTAAAAAATATAATGATAAATGATAGGATAAAATTTTCAGAAAGCAAGTTTATTAATATGGGGAAGGCACTGTGGGCATAAAAAGGGGATGAAGAAAGTTAAAATTTCTAAACGGAACACGCCGACAAGCATAACCCCACATTTAATATTATTGACAAAAACCAATATTTATAGCAAACTAAATTCCACTGTATCCTCAATAAAAACCCAGTAACTGAATCCCGGGAGGAGAAAATCCACAATAACATATCTTCTCAGTATAGGATCATAGCCGAAGATATCATCCCAGACCGCTTCGAGATCGGTTAGTGCCTCAACAGGGATGGTATCAGCAGGACCACTTATCATGTGCCAGCCCGGTTCGAATGCATAGTCTATCGTATCGGCTTTTTCGCCCTCCACAAAGATCGTTGTGTCATTCGGGCAGAGCAGCCAGAAACCTACACCAGCAGGAGCAGATTCAATCTCATCATAAGACGCAGTCACGGAATTATATTCCCATGCGGAACCAAGTGCGAAGGGAAAGCTACCCAGCACGTTGATAGTGTCATAAAAAGGAAAGGACAACATGTTCCAGCCTGCTGAAAGTTCATATATGATTGTATCATACTCAACGCGCTCTCCAAGGGAGGTCAAGTATGTGTAGAAAGTATCGGTAAAATCCGGAGCAATGGTCAGTACAGTCGTGATGGTATCCCTCAAACCGAATGGTGTGCCATCAGGTATTGTAAAAAGAATAATGACACTTTCTATCTCAAAGGGATCAAGGGTGGGAGTAACGTTGGTGGTCGGAGATAGCCACCCCCTGGACGAAGTTACTGAATAGTTGAGTACTTTGGGGGACATACTCAAATTAAAAAGAGAGAGAACCAGAGTGTCGGTTTCTTCGGTATAGGAAACTTCATCGAGTACCATGACATCGCCATCAGCCATGCCCGTAGCAGCTGGATTGATAACTGGAGCATAGGACATGATGTAATCCAAACCCTCTATAGGTTCAATAACGCTGTCACAAAAGATAATATTCTCTCCGGGTGTGGAAAAAGTAGGTGCTACATGATTGTTCTCGAAATCGATGATACCGCCGGCAGGAGTATAAAAGTATAATCCGCTTACGCCATAAATAGAACCGCCCGGCAGGCCGTCGAAGATTATCGTCTTCCCCTTGAAAACGATACTGTCCGCGACCATATAAACCTTTTCAGACTGGAATAAAATGGTATCAGCGGCAATGGTTATATTATTAAAATCGTCTGTTTTGCGTTCAGAGCGGATATTCGAGAAGATGGGTTTTTTACCAGTGAACACCTTAGCCAGGATCTTTACCTTTCCAGGCTTGGTTCTGTATCCTCCCGGGTTTCCACCTGCAATAATACTGTCATTATCCATTATCCTGCACCTACAAAAGACATTTCCTCCATCGACTGAATCAATACCATCGCCCCCCCTTATCTCTCCATCATTATGAATCCTGTCTGATTTTAGATATACGCTTTCCGACGAAATATCACCAGAAGACTTGGAGCCTCCGATGATCAATCCATCATTCGCCAGGTCTCTTTTCGCCTCGATAATTAGAGAATATCCACACGAATCATGACAAAGAATACTGGCATCTTCGCTGTTACCAACATCTACCGCTTTAATATATATTCCGTCAGCGCCAACAATACTAAAGTTATTAAACGAGTAACCGCAAAAAACAGTAAATACACCACCTATAGTAATATAACCAAAGTTGTATATATCTTCTGAAACAACTATCATGGCAGGTGCCCCGAATGTACTTATCTGTCCCTCGTTTATTAAGTTTCTGACTGAAACTTGAGAAGGAAGCGTAACCAGACCTCCTGCAGGGATCCTTACATCATCATTTGGACCGGGCACTGACCAGGAAGACCAATTCCAGGAATTATTCCAGTCCGTATCTCCACCGCCACCAGTCCAGGTGATTTCTGCAGCAAAGACCACACCTGCTAAAAAACCTGCTAATATTAGAGTAACTAAAAAGTTTTTCATAACAATCCTTTCTTTTTTTGTTTCATATTATTCCTTTAATCTAATTTCTTTTAAATGCTGAGATATATTTTTATGCACCAGTCAGAATCGTTGTTTTATAAAAGCAGAGTAAAATTACATTCTAAATCCTATTTAGGCAACCATTTTTTGGAATAGTATATTATTAAATATATTACTTTTAGTTTCAAGGAAGTCCTTGGGATTCTTTTATAAGAGGCGGAAATCAATCTAACTGATTCTAATTGTATGGACAGGCATCCCTGCCTGTCATATAGGCATCCTTACCGTGGAGTTTTTTCTAAATACTATCTCAATTAATCCCCCGGATTATTTAGTCATCAAAACGCCGGTTGAAAAATCAGGTAATTTCTCATACCAATTCTTATTGAATTTCAAGACTGCGCAATCTCTGTTTCAATTCAGCATTTTCTTCTTCCAGCCTTTCGACTCTCTCTATCAGCTGCCGTATCGCCCGTGTATTGATGGAGGAGACTCCGCCAAGCGAACGGTTGTAAACCTTACATTTGTTATTTTCCAGATCGATGCATTCCGCGCAATCTGGAAGGTTTTGCTCCTTGCAGGTTCCTGCCTGAATCGTCTCGACAATGACTTCATCTGGCCAGGAAGTGTGAACAACGGGTTGCCATTCAGATGCACTTATACTTTTTTGGGTTTTTACCTTTTTAAGTATTGAAATCGCGTCTCCTGTATAATCTTCAGTAAATTCGAAATAATCATCAGCCCTCATGTCACCGTTAACATCTAATTTCCATGTTGTGTTAACAAAGCCAATACTTAAATTGTTTTCAATACAAACGTCCCCATCTTCAAAATATCCAGCATAGTTAGTTACACCATCAGTGGCATTACCGTAAATGGCATAATTAGTGCCGGTTCCATGAGCCCATCCTTGGACAGCATAACTGGAGTTAGAACCGGTGGCGACGCCCTTAACCCCATAATTTGATCCCCCTCCACCACTGGCTGAGCCTAAAACGCCATGGTATATTCCTGAACCGGAAGCGTTAACAGCTCCCTGAACTCCGACGCTTCCACCGATGAAATAGCCGCCGTGACCTGCTCCGTCTATATTAGCGCATTCCCCATATACTCCTCCAGGCGGTAAAGTTATACTGGTACTGTTATTTTTAAAAAAACCAACGGCTCCTCCCAAAAGAACAGAAGTGTCCTCCACGCCTTCTACATGTAAAACGTGCTCTGGAGTTTCGGTGCCTATGCCAATATTATTCGCAATATAAACATTGCCATTGTCAAAATAACCTGCCCAGTTAACTGCTCCACCCGCTGCAGTGCCATATACTCCATAATTTGTGCCCGAACCCGTTCCAATACCAAATACTCCATAATTATCAATCCCATTAACCGCATTACCATAGACACCGTAATTCAATCCGCTGGGATCAGTTTCCAGGTCCCTTTCAACATAACCATATAAACCATAATAATCCAGCACACCGGTATGAACAACTCCACCATAAGCTCCCACATATTGTCCTTTAAAAACTCCACCGTACCCATAATCAACAGAGCTAATATTTTCAGCGTAAACAGCAGCGGCATAATTATTCAGCGATGATGATGTGTTTCTAAAATAGCCAACTGCATCACCGGATATAGCTGCTATTCCATCCACGCTATCCTCCACGTGGAGTTTATACTTGGGATTTATAATCCCGATCCCCACAGAATCCGTGATATTATAGGTGTAAAGATGATTCCAGTCACGTGTCCAGTCATTATCACCGCTACCAGCCACGCTATCTGCGTACATTGCCCGGAAGGCATAAGGGCTGGTGGTCAACTTCGTTCTGGGCAGCAGTTTATCTCCATCCACCATTATCTGCAGCCAGTAATCTTTGTTAAATGGAAGGAAGATTGAATCATCAATTCCAAGATGAACATCGAAGAGGCCTTTGATAATCGGCACGTTAAAATGCGTTTCACTCCAGAGGGAATCACCACCGTCTTCAGCGGTCCAAATACTGATACCAATATCCAGAGTATCGTTAATTCCCAAACCGAGTGTGTCAGTTACTTTTCCCTGGTAGGTCATTATCGGCGGAATTGCGGCAATTAACAATGAACAATTCACAATTAGCAGTGTAATAAGAATAAATACTGCAAAAATAAATGGACACCAAAATTTCCTTTGTTGATTTTTCATTTTTCCAGCTCCTTTGGTTTATTATTTTGTTGTTTTAAAAGTATTACAATACTTTCATTTGATAAATGATTCCATAAAAGTTTTCAATTTTCCCGCAAGATAGTATGGTAAATTTAAGAGGCAATATTCAGTACCAGATGGAGTAATATGTTTTTCTATCGAAAAATAACCTGCATAAAGCCGTATTGCGTAAGGATGGTTTGCTCTATTCACAAACTGGTGCAGAGATTTTAAGGTTCCACTTTTCCCAGATTTTACCTCCACGGGAATAACAAGGTTTTTATAGGGTACTACAAAATCCACTTCCGCAGTAGATTGTTTTTTTGCTCGAACCCAAAAATTTAATTTTCTGTTTTTGCAATATGTCGCTTTCAATTCCTGCTCAACAATATGTTCAGCTAAAATACCCTGGTAGAAAGAGTGTAGGTCATCCATTTTAAAAAAGTGGTCTTGAAGTCCAACAGAGTAATTTACCAGTCCCGTATCCAGGAAAAAAAGTTTGGGGGATTTTTTCGAATCAGGCTTCATGGGGGGTTTTACCTCTGTGGTGGGATATACTATATCAACAAGCATGGCTTTTTCCAGCGTGCGTAAAGCTTCTCCCATATTTCTTGAACCGCAGTCAGAATTCCCAAACCCATGAAATTTTATTCTTGTCCCAGCTTCAAGTGGAGCGGTATCTAAAGCGTAACGAATAATTTCTGCCATATTATTATTGCGAGCATATTTCTTTACATCCTCCTTGTAAGTTTCTAAAAGATTACTGTAAATACTATTAGCAATAAGAATGTCTTCGGTTTTTCTATATTTTTCTATAACTTCAGGCATCCCGCCTAATAGGGTATAACGATGAAAGTGTTTAAGCAGTATCGAATGAGCTAATTTTGGGGGTGGAACGAGGTCATAAAATTCCAACACCTTGTTCAATCCCATCGCTTTTAAATATTCAGAGAAGGTTAGAGGGAACATATTCAATATTTCAACTCTACCAACAGGATATGTTTTTTTTCTACTGGAAATTGTCTCCAGTAGAGACCCTGAAGCAATCACATACAAATCACTGGCGGTTTCATAGAAATACCGTAATTGGGATAAAGCTTCTGGTACATTCTGTATCTCGTCAATAAAAACAAGAGTTTTTCCTCTGTCAGGTTTGGATTTATTCCTGTATAAAAAAAGCGCTGTAATTAAGTCACTAATTGATAGATCTTGTTCAAATAGTTCTCTGTCCTCTTTTAGATCCAGATTAAAATACAAGTACTCATCAAAATTCTCTGAAAATATATTAATGGCAGTGGTTTTACCTACCTGGCGAGCGCCTTTGATTATTAAGGGTTTTCTATCCCTTTTTTTAGACCACTTGTCTAATTCGTGTAGGATATTTCTCTGAAACAGATTTTCCATTTGTATACTATTTGTAATTAAACTGCCTGGGCACATAGTCAACCCAATTATAAGTTAAATATTACATAACGTCAAGGCAATTTTTATTCAGGTTTTATAAAATAACTGTAATTTGTTATAGTGCTTACATAAAGTAGTGGTAGTTTGTTCGCATTATTTACATAAAGTCAACCCAATATCGTTCCCAGTTATTGCAATATAATTATAAGTTTGTCAAGCGTTCTTTTCGTGCTTATAATGAATTATACAAATTACCAGAATACTATAATAATTGACCTTCTAAGATGGTTATCTGCATAATGCAACTAATTATTTTATTTGTCTTTTTGATTTGTGGTCACCACGAAAATCTTCAATCGCTAATCTTTATTCTGCAATTGCTATTCAATACAATAATAAATAGCGTTAGTATGGATTATATTGTTCATTCTATGTATTTCCATACAATCAGGGCGCTGGTTTGATAAGTACATCTTGTCCTCTGAGTAAAACTGGGATATCAAGAAGCAGAGAATCCGTGTAAGTATTTTCGGTACCGGCTTTAAAGATTATTTGAGCGCCATCGGGTATTGAAGCTTTTTTTGCAATAACTTCATTGATGTTCTGATACGGGTTATCGGGTGAGCCGTCGCCGGGATCATCTGCACCTACAAATTTTGCCATATCCTTGGGAGCTATCATTATATTCATCGGATGCTCTATTATTGCGTCGTCGAAAACCTCCCAGCTACCGTAGTAATCCCTGAAAAGCATTGAGTCAGGCAAATAGTTTCTGGTGTAGCCGCAATAAAACCATGCATGGACGAATGGCGAGCCATAATAATACTGAAATGGTCTAAACCACTGAATTTCTTCAACCATCAGCTTTGCGCCTTCACAAGTGTCTGGTTCTGTACAATGCCCGTAAACACCGTTCACGGCATCAGGATCATACTTGAAGTGGTTTTCCAGAGCTTCGGGGCATTTATTTGTATAAGCACCTGAACCATAACGTCCGTAGCCCATTTTAACGGAAAGAGCTGTGTGATATGTGAGAGTGGAAACCGCGTTGATCTCTTCCGGTGTGTCTATCTCGCCGATTATAGCAGGCATATTATCCCAGTCATAAGCAGTACCGCTGAAGTCAGCTATCAGGGTATCCTGCCTGGGGGTCATCCTGCTCCAAATGTCGTCCAGCGCCGCCCTGACTGCCAGCGATTCCGCCGTGCTTAGAGTTGTATCAATTAGATCAGCATTGACATTACAAAGATCTTTAGCATCGCATTTAAAATCATCTTCATCCCAGTCGCCTTTTACTCCAATCCAGCCTCCGTCCGATGCTCGCCATCTCAACCGCTGCTTCCACCTGCATTGAGTAGTATCGTAACTTGTGCCAAAGGGATTGAACGAAAGAGGCTCCTCTATCCAATCACTGGCTCTCCTATATTTATAATAAGTTGTATCTCCGCCAACTCCGCTATCCGGCCATGCCCAGTAGCGCATGATACAGCTCATCGAATGCGCGACGCACCCATCGGGACACCTGGGAAGTGAACAATTTGCTGCAGGATTAAACAAGGTAGGAGCAAAAATATTAAATGGATGAAACTGATGGTTTGTCCACCATGGAATATCTAAACTCATCTGATCCGGACCATCCCACATGCCCTTCGAAAGATCACGCTTAATAACCCTCCTGGATATAAGCTGGTCCCAGTATTCGGAAAGTGTCTCTCTTCTTTTCCTGTATTTGACCAGTTCATCGGAGCGCGTTTTTTCCAATCCCCTGAATTTCTTTGTGCCTTGCGATATACCGTGCAAAATTGCTTGATAGTGAATGTCATCCGGATCATAAGTTCCTTCTGGCGAATAGTAATAAACCGGGAACAGTGAGTTATCTGCCCCGCACAAACAGAAACCTCCGCCCCTGATGTGGGCAATATAAGCCAGGGTTTCACCCGCAACAACGTGGGGTTCAAGGATTTCTACAGTACCGTCAGGTTTACTGTCAACCGCGACCTCCCTTATCCAGGTCTGTATCCCCACCTTTACCTCATCTTTTGTAAGGGATTCACAAATCCCCGATTGAAAAAAGAACAGCAAAAGAAATCCAAAGATTGGTAGAATATATTTCATTGACTTCATTTTTATACCTATTGTCCTATCTTTCATCTCAGCGCTCCTCATTACTGTAAGCTCACAAGAACAAGTACAAGACCCTTGCCATCATCCAGCGCGGTCATTGCTTTCCCCAGGATGGCTCCCTGGGCTTGCTCATAATCCTGTACCTTCATGGCATAGCCCGGAGTTAAAGAGGTAGTGATGAGGTCCCCCGGGCTTATCGAGCCGTAAGCAGCATCCGCCTTGACATAGACTCTTCCGGTGAGCGCTACCGGGTATTCTCCGTCCGCAATAGTACCATTATGTGCCATGAACATTCCCGTGCTGACCTCTCCAGCTCCGCTGATAACACCGGCTACCATTCGATCATTTGGCTGCCTGCACACTTTCAGCTTACCCGGATTATCGGGATCGATGCTGACCACCATCCCCGGTTCAGGCTTTACAACGCCATCCTCGCTTGAAGACTGGAAAATATCGAAACCTTCGGATAGATCGGAACCAGCAGTCAATTTGAGCTCCTTACACGTCAACCGTCCCTTTGAGGTTACTGCCCCATCGTTAGCCACTGCGAATTTAGTGCCTCCGGAACCATAGCATGAAATGAATGGTCCTGATCCCGCTTGCTGCATGAAAAGTTGAATATCGCTTGAATTGCTGTAAAGATGCATAACTCTACCAGTCGAGTTACTATTTTGGACGTACATCGCAGGACAATATTCACCAGAACCAGTTCCTTTAACGTGCAATTTACTATATGAACTAGGTTCAACACCTATACCAACATGCCCATCGAGCTTTGAATTTCCAAGCACATATAAACCATCCTCCGGGGGGGTTGTGGGATCTCCAATTCCTACTCCGCCGTTGTTGTGGACTGCAAACTTGACAAAGTCTGATTTACTGGCAAGTAAAATAGGATTCACACCAACCTCGTTTATCTCAAGTTTGCCACCCGGAGAAAGCGTTCCTATACCCATAGCCCCTTTTACATACAAGCCGTTTGAAGGCGGGTTTGAATTTGCACCTATGCTTACACCGCCGCCTGCATCCACAACGAACTTTGCTACGCTGTCTATCGATACCACGAATCCATCTGTCACAGACCGGGTGTTAACGTGGAATATACCTTCGGCTGCCGAGATTGATTTAAGGTTTATGACTACTTTCCCGCCATGGTCCTTGAGAGAGTTGCTGAGTATGCCTCCAGAAGCAGTGATAATGCCATCTACTTCGAGTTGAGTGGAAGGTGTATCTGTTCCAATGCCAATTTTATCCGTAGTATTGTACACGAAGTGATTTGTTTCATCTACCACCCAGCCTGTACCTCCTAGTAGTTCTCCACCAACTTCCAGCTCGCCGGTGATTTTAACGTCACCCGAAAAGTACCCGGCTTTACCATCATCTAAAGCGGCACCATATATCGCCGGAGCTTCGCCATATCCCAAGCCTTTAACGCCAGCGTCAGTAGCGCCATCGGATGTGGTCGAACCGATAATGCCGCTACTATTGGTGCTCGAAGCCAGAATTCCGGAACCCCCGGTCGAAGCAAGGTTCATTCTGCCATCTATACGTACCACTCCAGTCACGTCAAGGTTGTAAGTGGGGTCAGAGTTCCCGATGCCCACATTGCCCGTGTGGTAAATTTCCCCGGTTAATCCTGAACCCGAAGCGAATGCCCAATCATTGTCATCTATGCCTTCTCCCGTTACGGTTAGGTCGCCATCGATCTTCACATCCCCGGAGAAGTACCCAGCCCAGTTAGTTATGCCCCCGAAAGCTTCGCCATATATGCCATAATTAGTAGCGCCATTTATTGCAATCCCATAAACGCCATAGTTGGTGCCGTCAGATAGTAGTATCAGTTCCCGCTGTGCGAAACCATAAACGCCGTAATGATCCATTGTGTCGCGGTGGACAACCTCCCCTGTAACGCCACGGTAACCGCCCTTGAAGTAACCGCCATGACCAGTAGTGCTGTCGCCCATATTTACGCCTAAAACCGCTGCTGTGTTGTTTGTACCAGATGTCGAAGTGTTTTTAAAATAAGCGATTGCATCCCCAAAGTTTTCGCAGTCGCCGTTTTGATAATCTTCAACGTGGAGTTTATGCTTGGGATATTCGACGCCTACTCCCAGGTCTTCGTCGATATAAACATTCCCCATTGAAAAGTATCCTGCCCAATCAGATGAATCTCCGCCGAAGGCTTCCCCATATAAGCCGTAATTCTTACTGCCATTGATTGCCGTACCATAAACGCCGTAGTTGTTGCCAGCTGGGGTAAGTATCAGCTCCCGCTGGGAGTAACCATAAACGCCGTAGTGATTTGTTGTGCCGCGGTGTATGACTTCGCCCATAACACCGTGGGATCCCCCCTTAAAATAACCGCCATAGCCTGTCGTGCTGTCGCCCATATTGATTCCCATGACCGCTGCGGCATTGTTAGTGCCAGAAGTCGAAGTGTTTTTAAAATATGCGATTGCGTCTTCAGATGTTTCGCAGTCGCCGTTTTGATAGTCTTCAACATGTATTTTGTGCTTTGGGTATTTAACTCCGACACCCAGGTCTTCGTCAACATAAACATTCCCCATTGAAAAGTATCCTGCCCAATCAGATGAATCTCCGCCGAAGGCTTCCCCATATAAACCATAATTCGTCCCGCCATTAATTGCGGCACCATAAACGCCGTAGTTGGTGCCTGCGGGTGTGAGTATCAGCTCACGCTGGGCATATCCATAAAGACCGTAATAGTCCATTGTGCCACGGTGTATCACTTCGCCCATAACACCACGTGAACCCCCTTTAAAGTAACCGCCATAGCCGGTCGTGCTGTCACCCATATTGATTCCCATGACCGCTGCAATGTTATTCGCGTGAGAGGTCTCTGTATTAACGAAATATGCTACTGCATCACCCGGAGTTTCTGCATTGCCCTTTAACTTTCCTTCTACATGAAGTTTTGTTCCTGGTGAAGTTACACCAATTCCTACCGAGTCGGTTGTATTTGCAGCATGTACGTAATTATCGTTACGGGTCCAATCATCATCGAAAGCGCCTGCTGCGGCCGTGATGCGGATTGTATCGCCAAGCTGAGTTAATACAACGTTCGCGCCGGGTACGAATGTAACCGAGTCCCGAAGCCAGGGATTATCCTCTGCTCGCAAGCGCTGGAAATCGTCAGTACCTGCAACATAACCCGCCTCTTCCGGATCGCTGGATAACGAAACCTTCCAGACCTTCTCGTTGCCCGGACTTGCAAAATCGTCGGGTCGGACGACTTCGGGGGAGTTTTCGGCATCAGTCCCGGCACTCAAGCGATAGATCCTCGTCTCGGAACCGTCATAGATCAGCATGATGGTCCCGATCGTAAGACCCCTTGTGGGTATTCCATCCAGGTTTGTAGTGCCTCCTCCTGTTAAACCATTGATATCGGGGCGGTTCAGCATTATTTCATAATTACCCTGCGCTGATAGTAATGTGAAGAAAATAACAACAAAGAGAAAAACATTAAATTGAATTCTCATTCCAAACTTCCTTTCTTTTGTCGTTAAAAAACAAGATTGTCAAGATTATCTAATATTTAGGTTATTAACCTGCTTTTTTGTACCATTTACGCCTTATTGATAATAAATGCCATATATGATATGTGGCAAGTTAATTTTGTCTTTTTTTAAACCATTATTCAACCTCATATATAGTGAAGATTGACTACTAGCGAAGCAACTACAAATGCTTTATATTTAACTGGATAAAAAAAGGCAGCCAAAGCTTCAACTATAAAAAACCACCCTTCATCAAAGAAAGGTTAAAGTCCTTGACTGCCTAATATCGAGAATGTCAGTTTATTTCTATTCGTTCAGCAGTATTTTTCTGCGGAACATCGCGTATTTCCCGTAATCGAGATATATCTTATCCTTATGCAGCATATCGGAGAGAAGAGGAGCTTTATTCCTGACTTCGTTTATCCTGTCCGTTACCTTGAAAATGAACGAGTCGCTTCCCGCTCCTGAACCGAATGATGTGAGCATTATTACGTGACCGGGTTTAGCGATATCAAGAGTAGCTGCGAATCCGGTGGGGGAGGAGCCCGAATAGGTGTTACCCATCCATGGAACTATCCAGCCGGGTTCTATCTGCTCGTCGGTGAAGCCCAGGATCTTTGCCGCTCTCTTAGGGAACTTCCCGTTCGGCATGTGGAAGATAGCATAGTTGATATCTTTCGGTGTCAGGTTAGCCATTTTCATTATGCCCTTTGCGGAGTTGATAACGTGCTTGAAGTATGCGGGTTCTCCGGTAAATCTACCGCCGTGCCTGGGGTAATCAGCGCCCTCGCGTCTCCAGAAGTCGGGGGTGTCCGTTGTGTAGGAGTAAGTCTCGTGCAATTCCGCCAATAGGTTCTCCGTCCCGAAGATGAAAGCGCTGCCTCCGGCTGATGCGGTGTATTCAAGCGGGTCTCCCGGCGCGCCCTGAGAAGTGTCTGCCCCAATACCCAAACCGAACTTCACGGTTCCAGCTTTCACCTGGGAGTAAGCAACGTACATCGCCTCGGTACCGGCTTTGCACGCAAACTCGAAATCCGCGATGTGAACCTCAGGTACTATCCCAAGGGCTTCCGCAACTATCGTCCCGGAAGGTTTAACAGCGTAAGGATGAGATTCCGAACCGACATACACGCAACCGATCTCCTGAGGGTCTATCCCCGCTCTAATCAAGGCTGCTTTTGCGGCCTCCACAGAAATGGTGATCGTATCCTCGTCCATGCCCGGTACGGTCTTCTCGTTTACCAATAAACCATTCTTGATCAGTTCCGGGTCCTTACCCCACTGATGCGCTATGTCCTCTACCTTTATTCGAAACCTGGGTAGATACGCTCCATATCCTACAATTCCTACCATAGTGTTCTCCAGTGTTTAGTTATTTTGCATGCTTATTGGTTATCCAAAAAAGATAATCCTTTTATTGTAATTGGCAACTACTTTATTAAGCGATTTTCTTTAATATCATAGAAATGACAGTCACGTCATTTCCGCCCATCGAGATCATCAAGCCGTAGGGTTTGTCCGGATTGATTTCTATTTGGCAATCGCCTGCTTTTCCAGTAAGCTGGTGGAGAAGGTCAACACACTGTCTCACTCCCGAAGCGCCGACCGGATGTCCATATCCGATCAGACCGCCAGTAGTGTTAACAGGTGTTTCTCCGTCAATCTTGATTTTACCCGACTTCACATATTCCGGACCTTTGCCCGGTGCTGCCAATCCGACCGATTCGAGTGCGATAACTCCACCGATGCTGAAGCAATCGTGGAACTCGAAGAAACCGATATCGTGAATGGTTAACCCTGCGCTTTCGAGAGCTTTTTTAGCCGCTACTTGACTTGTCCAGAGAACGGTTTTGTCATCGGGAAGTTTTGTGATATCCGACTCCGCTTGGCCATAACTTATCACTTGCGCGGCATCCTTCTTGTCCACACCCAGTTTTGCCAGACCCTCTTCTGATGCGAAGATAAGGGCTGAACCGGCGTCCGAAACCTTGGAGCAATCGTAGTAGTTGATACATTCGCAGAACGCTTGTGGATTTGGGGGAGTCATTCCGACCGCGAAGAGATCCTCTGTGTCGTTGTGATATTCCTGGGCTTTAGGATTTCGCCTTGCGTTTTCTATGGCATTTACGTACCAGAGCGCCATCGCTTCACGAGCATCCTCCATGCCGTATTTATTAAAGTAGTTCTTTGCCCTGTCCGAGAACTGCCCGGGGAAAAAGTGCGCGTGTCCCTGCTTTCTCTGGCTTGCATAATGACCAGCGCCAGCCAGGATATCCGCTCCGTAAACCGCTTTTACAGAATTCTGCACCTCAACTCCAACACAAAGAACAGTGTCAGCAATATCGGCGAGAATAGTCCGGGCGGCTACAGTTAGAGCGAGTCCTCCCGAACCACATGCGCCCTCAGTGCCGGTGGCGGGTTTCTTCTCCAGCGCCGGATGAATCATGGGTATGAACCCGGGACGATTCCCCTGACGACAGTAACGGGACATCATAAAATTGCCGAGCACGCCTTCATCAATATTTGCCGGATCATTAATCTGGGCTAACGTAGCTTCTCCTGCCTCCTTAACATAATGTTCGATCCCGGGTCGAGCAGCCTTGGGACTCCACTCCTTTCTGCCTGGACCCAGCGCTACGGTATTATAACCCGCTGTTACATACACTGGCTTTCTAAATTTTGCCATTTTATTCCTCCTTATTACCAATAATTCGATTTTAATAGTTGTTTATCGGACCGTAGATGTGAAAGAAACCGTTCAGAAGCACGTCATTCACGTCCTTGTCAGTGTTCGCGATACCGGTATCTACCAGCATTCTCCCGATAGCCTTGGAGCGTTCCAGGTATTTTACTCCCAACTTCGCGCCCATGGTATCAGAAGTTCTGAGATTGGCGAAATATTTCTCCAGCTTCGCATCCTTACCCGGGTCAATCAGCATGGCTCTCCATGGCTGCCAGCCTTCGGGCATAGGACCAAGCTTGGAATCCAGATTCTCCTTCCAGGCGCCCTCCATGGGAATATACTGTTTGCTTTCCATGTCGAAAACACCTATGGGACGGCTTCGCTTGTACTGGAGAAATCCATCCTTCTGGGTGCCATCAGGATTCTGACCACCTTTGACTCCCATATCCATCATCTTGTTCAGTATATCGTTCTTCAGTGTTGGATCAGGAATGTGCTCACTCATCACGTCGAAGATAGCCCAGAAAACATCCACGCCCACGTAATCGATGAGCTGGAAAACACCCATGGGACGGATCAGGTGTTTCTGGCTGACCACGTTCATTATGTATATCGCTTCAGGAAGCGTGTAGCCTTCACCGACTAGCTTTTGAGCTTCTTCAAGAGCGTGCAGACCATCATGCGCAAAATGACCATTTCCAATGAAACCGGATGTATCGTTCGCAGGTACTAACTTTTTCCTTAGGCGTTTGCCGAGTTCATCCCCTAGCTGTTTGATCTCCGGGTCTGTTTTTTCATTGGTGATAACCTCCACTAATTTCTGAATTACCGGCGGATTGTAAAAATGGTAGCCGATTATCTTACCGTTTAAACCCACCCTCTCATCCAGCAGTCCGATGGGAACAGATGAAGTATTGGTAAAATACATTACATCGTCTTTACAAATTTCTTTTAGGTGCCCAAGCACCTTCTCCTTGATATCGATATTTTCTACAATAGCTTCGAAGACCAGGTTCGAATCCCTCGCAGCGTCAAGGTCTGTAGTAAAACTGCACACTGATATGCCTTCAAAGATGAAGTTCTCTATCATCTCAGTGTTCTCGACAAGGTCCTCCCTGTCGGCATACAGGGCTCTCACGTTATTGATGGATTTTTCAGCAAGTTTAGTGAGTTGCTTTTTCATGTATGGACCTAACCCGACTAATCCCTGTTTATCAACATCTATCAAATTCAGCTTGTAGAGAACGTCCGGATTTTTCTCCTTTAACTCCACCATCTGTCCGGCTATGAGCACGGCTATACCGCTGCCCATTTTCCCTGCAGCGCCTATGATAGAGACGTTCTGCAATCTCTCGTCTAATGTCATTTTTCCTCCCTGATTATTTATATTTTCCCTATATAGTTTTTTTTATTCCTTATTCCAGTCAGCTTTTCGCTTCTCGATGAAAGCGGAAAATCCCTCTTTCGCCTGAGGGTGGGACATGCAGAGCCCGAAGACCTCTGACTCATACATAGCTCCGGTAGCGAAGGTCGAATCGAATCCCTTGTTAATTGCGGCTTTTGAAAGGGTTACTGCTACAGGTCCCTGTGAAGCGATCTGCTCCGCTAATTTCATTACTTCATCCATGAACGTGTCCAGTGGAAGTACGTTCGTTACCAGCCCAATTTCCCTGGCTCTGTTCGCGTCAATAACTGCCCCGGTGAAAATCAGCTCTTTGGCAATAGCCGGACCACAGATTCTCGCTAACCTTTGGGTGCCTCCAAATCCTGGAGTGATCCCCAGACCGACCTCGGGTTGCCCCATCTTGGCTTTCTCTGAAGCCCAGCGGATGTCGCAAGCCATAGCCAGCTCGCAGCCGCCGCCGAGAGCGAAGCCGTTGACTGCCGCAATGACCGGAATTGATAGATTCTCGATCTTGGAAAATACTGAATGCCCAAGCATCGAAAATTCCCTGCCTTCTAACTGCGTCATACTGTGCATCGCCTTTATGTCAGCCCCGGCTACGAAGGCTTTTCCCTCTCCAGTAATTACGAGAACACGTACCGTCTTGTCCTGCTCAAATTCATCAAGGAATGCGCTCATCTCAACAAGCACTTCGCTATTCAAAGCGTTAAGGACTTCAGGGCGGTTTATTTTCAGCACGCCGACTAACCCTTTTTTCTCATAAACCAAGTTTTTGAAATCTCCCATAACCTTTCACCTTCTTTGTAAAGTATGTAGACTCTATTTACATTTTTTCATAACCGTCTTGAAAGTTGATATGACACCAACTTGATGCTACTAGTCCCTCTGTTCCTACACAAGAGGATTTGGAAAATAAAAAAAATAATCATTATGTCAAATAAAAAATTATCATTAATTGAAACTATTATCAAAATTAAAACACGGGATATTTTTTTACATTCAAAGTCCCCAAAAAAGAACCTCCTTAACGAGTCAAATTGAATAGTAAAATGAAAATCCGACTACTGACTGTATTCCTCTGCATTAAAAAAGCAGATAATTGATACCCAGCACGAATGTATGGCAATTGTTTCTGAGCTCGACACAATCCATACCTGGACCCGTAGGCAGCGGTATATCTACAAAACCCATCGAAAACCTGTATTTAAGGGCTATGAATGCTTTTTCAAACCATATCTCTACACCGTTTCCGAAAATGAGTCCGAAATCTGTCTGTTTTGACTCTTCGGTGATGTTCTCTTTTATCGAGCCCAGAATCGCGTTTTCAAATTTGTAGGAGGAATAATTCAATTGACCAAAATAGCACCCGAAGGATGTGATCAACCTGAGCTTGCCATACCTCAATACATCCACCTTCAACATGACCGGAAATTCGAAGTAGTCGAAATTGTATGTCACGAACATGTCTCCAAAGATGAAATCCGGTATGATCACCTTGTGCTTACACCCCTTATTAACATGGTAAAAGCCGTATTGAAGATGGAACCTGTCCCTGATTTCCAATGTAAGATTGAAACCTCCAGCGTCCTGCTTCAGGGAGATTATTTCCACTTCATAATCACCGATCTTATCCTTTGGGGTCCAGTGAGTTGAAATTAGTGGAATATACTCTACTCCACCGAACAATAATCCTTTAGCATAAGCTGTAGAGTCACTATTAAAGCCTATGATTATAGCAATAATTAGAGTTGTGATGACACTTTTCACGATCAGTTAACCTGTTCAAGAGTATGTTTAAAGGGTTTATTGGTGAACATTAACCATATAAGCCAGCCTCCAAGGGCAAGACAGAGCAGCATGGAAGCAGCGCCCAAAATTCTCACTAACGTGGCAATAGTATCATCGAGGGTTATGATTCCCATCTTACGAAGAAGATAATTCCAGTCGTGGATTACATGCTCTACGCCGAAGGGTGAGACGAGTGGCAATTCCATATCCCGGGCATCCCCGATATAGGTCGCCACATCGAAGAGGTTGGTGGAGAACCATCCAAATGATACTGAAATGGCAAAATAATCCTTTTGCTTGTAGAACATGAATATCGAAATTATGGGAACGAGGCACTGCAGTATTGATCCCCCCGCGATTTCAAGGAATTTCCCGAACGGCATGAATACGAAGTGACCGAGTTCGTGGATACCCAGGTTCAGGGGATCGAACCAGCTCCCATACAGGGGATTTGATATGTGCCTTATACCCGCATACAATAAATAGACCCACAACAACAGTCTTATATATGGTAACCTTCCTTTTACCCAACTTCGAGCATCAGATAGGAACTCGCCGGGTTTCATACATTCCCCTTATCAATAACAAACGCACCAAAGTAAAATTAAGTTTATAAGCCTAAAATCAAGATCCCCATTCAATTTATTAAGATAAAAATCAAAGTCAATAACAAATTATTGATGTTGAGTTTGACTTTACGAAAACAATTTATTTGACATTTCATCTAACTCGAATAAATTCCAGACGTTGTGAATAAATGATTTTTTTTAAAGGAGCAATTATGAGTGAAAATACCAATAAAATGAAAGAAGAGGTTTGGAACCTTTTCCAGCCGTTTCAGGAAGTATACCTTGCTACATGTGATGGGAAGAAACCGTATGTTAGACCGGTAACTTTGATCCATCATGACCAGAAACTCTGGGTCGGAACAGGAACGAGTGACGAAAAGATTAAACAAATCGATCTCAACAGTACAATCGAGTTCTGCCTGCCCCTTTCACAGGGGGAAAGCGTGGGCTACATTCGTGGCTCCTGCATTGCCAATATCGTTAAGAACAAAGCTACTAAGGACTTACTTGCGAATATCATGCCGTATTTCGATAATCACTGGAATGGATTGGATGACCCCAATTATACATTGCTGAGATTGGACCTGAAAGAGATCGAATATTTACCCCCAAACGAATATTCTGCGAAAAAGTTCAAAGTATGAACGATCCCTCTTTGAAGAGGGACCGTTCAATTTTCTATAATTAAAAAGTGTTGTGTAAAACTACCAATATCGTGTGTGTTTTCAGCTGCTATTCCAAATAAACCAATATGTTTGTGAAGCATAACGCGAAGATAGTACTTCTCGAATCGTAACCTGCCGCTTCGATATATTCGTAGTTCCGCATGTATAGTCCGATCGTGTGCGGTCCCGGCTCGAGAGCGCTGAGGTCACTCGAACTGAAGGTATGCGACCCGTCATTGTCCGTTTCAACACCGACGCTATCGGTTGCAGTTGTATCTCCAAGGTAAATAAAGATATCCTCTGAAGATGTGCCTGTCCAGGTTACCGTGAAACCCGAGAGGGAAAGCGTGTCGTTCATGCCGGGTGAAGTGATATGGGGTTCCGCTGATGGGAAATCTATCGATTTTGTCAGGGCTGGAACATCCGCGCTGCCTTCAATGTTGAACGTATAGGTTTCACCCAGGGTAAAAAACGTGCTTGGGTAGCCCTCCGTATAATGATACCAACCCTCGGTTGCTTCCCAGTTCAGAGTGAATTCGTTGCAGGTTATCGTACCCGCATTAAGAGGATGTAGTGGTTCGCAGGGCGCAAAGGCGGAATCAAACCAGGCGTAGATGTTGTCCATCGTCCACTCTATAATAGAATCCCCGGCAGGGAATTGTACCACGAATCTTGTCAGCTCTAAGGAAGCATATACGCCCTCGGCGGGAGTTCCTATTTCTGCCGCGGCAGCAAAATCAGACAGATGGGTGATGTTCGATGTAACCTCGTTTTCATCAGTGTCCACGGTAGCGGGAAGTTCCTCCCATCCACTCCCATCGTTGGTATATAACTTTACTGATGTTTCGGCGGTTCCACCGAGATCAGCTTCGTTGTACTTGAGCGTGACCGTGGCTGGAACCAGGAAGTTGGTGCCCGATGGTTCCATTGTATAAACCGTGGAGACGAATTCCATATCACCGCCTACCGGTGTTGGTGATGTGTTCTCATCGATTGAGAATTCGACCGTGTCGGCTAAGGCGCCTGCAGGAATGTCCAGCGCGACACCGCCAGCGATCTCAATGATTCCACCCTCCGGTCCGATTTGACCCTCTGTGGGTCCGGGACCATTTCCGTTATCATCGTCATCGTCGCTCGAACAGCTGAAAAACACTAGAGCTCCAACCACAAACAACACAAGTAGCAGATAACGTTTTTTCACCATTGCTCCTTTCTTTCTAAGATTTGAATTACTTTATGACTCTAAATTTCTCTCCATGTCCGGGAATAATGTAATCAGTCATACCCAGAAATTTCCTTCGGCTTTCCATCAAGAGACCCATGTCCTCCGCAAATGGATCATCCCGCATAACCAAACTCTCTTCATCCAGCAACTGCTTTTCTCCGTCCTTCCACCAGAATAGGTCTCCAGCTATGCCGATGTTCTTGTCTTCACTGTTCACCAGTAAAGAGTAATGCCGGGCAGTGTGTCCGGGAGTATGGATCACCCGGATATATGTACCGGGAATTCTCCCCGAATACGATTTGATTCGGTCATCGCAGATGAAAGTATCGCCGTCATAAAGGATTGCTTCGGGAAAAAGCCTTAAATTAAGAATGTGATCAATATGACAGTGAGTAAGGAAGATTCCATTCACAGTAGATGGATCGATGTTGTTGGAGGCAAACCCTTGCTCGAGTAATTCCCTGTTCGCGCCAGGATCTACTAAAATTTTCATACCGCTATCTTCAATTAGCACACTCGTGGGGGATACAACCCAAACCCTGTCATCCCTGCGCGCGTAACCCTTCACTAATACTATGATGTTTGACATAAGGACAGATCACTTTTCTGCTCTAACGAAATATTTGACCATTATATGCGAATCATCAACATCATCTATGGTAAAATATTTGGAAAGTATATCTTCAAAGGCTTCCCGGGTATAATATACTCTTAAATCGTGGGGACATTTACCTAATCGGAATAACATATCAATGTTTGAATGCTTGAGATTCAGATTATCTATAACCATTCGAGCGTTTTTGTTCAGCACCCTGCGCAGTTCTTTAAGCACCTTCTTAACATACCTGATCTTACAATATTCAAGGACGCCTATCACGGAAGCGATATCAAAGAAGTTTTTTTCAAATGGGAGTTTGGCAAGGTCAGCAGCCCACAATCCCCCAATATCAATTTTTTCCTGATCAACAAAGCTTCTCATGTTTTCTATCAGCAGGGAATTTGAATCCACACCAAAATAGGTTGATGGCCATTTATCGAGTTTGTGATTGGCTATGTTCGCTCTGCAGGGAGCGTCCAGGAATTTCATTCCGGGTTTTGGAGACAGATAATCCCGATTCTCTGGTGCGCCGCTTGTGCAGGAAGTATCAAGACAATCTGATAAAGCTTGAAAATCCGGCAAATCCTCTACTTCATCCATTACATCGTCAAGAATACCTACATTTGAACCTAGAAGGTCGGAAAGCGAATCTTCCACTTCAGGATTGTTTTTAATTCCATCATCCATATCGAAAGTCGAACACCAGTCTAAAATACTTCCTGGAGCATAAACAACTTGAACCTTGAGAAATGTTAGGCTTAAACCATAAATATATGCCCATCATTCGTCCCACGAAGTACATTTTTGTTGTTTTAATACTTCTCTCTCTTTGAACAAAACAAATTATACTCTTTATCTTAAATAGTCAATCATTTTTTTTATCAGGTATGCTACTGTTCATTATGTAACCATAATTCCGCCTGTTTTATTGCATGTTCAGGCATGGTGTGCCCACCTTCAAAATCCACGAAAGAAACGTCGTAGCCATGTTCTCTCAGTAAATCCCTTGCTTGTATTGCTGATTCGAATTTAACACGCGTGTCGTTAGTTCCATGAGCGATGAATACACGCAAGGATTTTGATGTTTCGATGTCATCTTCCGCTACCCGGATAGTATCGAGCCACCCACCGAAAGGCATTATGCCACTAAAAAGCTCGTGGTTTTTCAAACCGATGGAATAGGTGAACGCTGCTCCCTGGGAGAATCCCATAAGGTATACTTCGGCTATGTTATAATCTTCCTTCAATTTACTCAACCAGCGTAGTACGTATTCCTCAGATTTCGACCTCGCCTTATCGGTAAGCTCATCGTCGCCGGGGATCCAATTCTCCCAGCTATAGCCAATATCTTCACCAACATTGAAAGGATACGGCGCTTGAGGACAGGCATAGATGAAATCGGGTTTATCGAATTTCTCCCACAAACCCACAAACCGCTCCGGGCTGCTCCCCCAGCCATGAAGACCGAGAATGAGAGTATAATTCTTCGATTTATCGTAATTTGCGGGTTTAAAAACGCGGCATGGATAATATGCCGAAGCATCCATGTAAATAATCTCTCCAAGTTTCTTCTCAGCCCTGTCAGCGCTTAGTATGAGACTATCCACAAGTGTGATGAATTTATCATCAGTTTTTATACTGTCGAAATCCGGGTCGTGAAGGATGTGCTCAAAATCATCGAAACCCGCATGAACAGCCCTCTCCAAATTCTGAAGAGCGAGCTCCGTTTTCCCCAGGAGACCATAACAGCATGCCAGGTTATATAATGCCATTGAATTGCTGATGTCATGCCTTAAATAAGCCAGATAGTACCTGGCTGATTCTGCAAAATTACTCGAATCGTAATAGGCAAACGCTTTCATCCAATATTCACCGATGTCCGTATCCAAAAAATCGCCGATGTTTTCATCGAAGGGATTTATGGTTGAAGGTTTCGACCAATCGGTCTCGTTTTCTTTCTCAGCGAGTAAAGTAAAACATGTACCCAAGATTAACAAGAAAGCAATAACACAAATGGCTTTTATATTTTTCATAATGTGTCTCCAGGTTTGAAAAGTTTGTTAGCATTTGGAAGGCATAAGTATCTTGAAATGAAACCTGTGAAAGTTTCATAGTCAGTTTGATCTAAATAAATGCTTTTTTTCCCACTCCTCTATTAAAAATATGGTAAAATCCACCAGTTGCCAATTCTTTAATTTTGTATTTAGATGGCATTGTCTAATTCCTTTATCAAGCCCAGGGATACCCCTCTTAGCAGTCAAGGATCGTTCCTCCAGGGGATGTGCATCCCTGCTGATTGATCAACAACACATTTCATTTTTTTTCATTTTTAACCAATTCTTGAAAAAGTTTTGCAGCTTCTTGCTCTATCTTCAGGGCTTCTTTAAGGAGTACTCTCTCTCTATCCCTCATCTTCGGTGTCCAATCCTGTGGCTCTTTGATCATCCACGGGTATGGCGTGATCCCTTCCTCTTTCTTAAGGACCTTGACCTCCTCGCGGTACAGCTCCGCGATCTTCTTTATGTAATTTCCAAGGTCTCCAAACTCATCTGCTATTCTGTCCATGTACTTTGAGGCATATTCTCTATCTTCTATCAGCCGGCTGTACGTCCAGGCATTTGCCAGAACGACCTCTTCAAATTTAGCGCTGTCGAGCTCTTCCAGGTTCACTTTATCGAGCGCGCCAATCCAGTACTCGAGGGCGGCTGTCCCAGAATAATAATCGTCGTACATTGGCGTTTTCAATAACTCGAGTCCGATTTTGAACGAATTTTTGTAATTTTCAATATCCTCCGAAGCTTCCTTTTTTTCGCCAAGAACAGTTACAACCCACGGGAATTTTTGAGCAAGATTATAACCATCAACGTTATCATAATATGTCCTACACAAGAACTCCTGGCCATTTTCCTGGTAGCCCGTGATTATTCCCCACTCGGGTACCTGGATCAAATCTATTGCTATAACAGGCATTTTATTATCCACTGATTTCTTGATCATCTCCCGCATTTCTTCCTTGTTATCTCCATTCTCCTTGAGGCTATGGAAAGTATAGTCGTATCCCACAGCTTCGATGGCTTTAGAACCGCAGTCGAATCCGCATGTAGGGTCGGGCGAACTCGGGCACCAGTCCTTGTGGAAGTGCACCCTGAAAGCCGCGCCGGAAACTCCCATCAAATATACGTAATCAACATCGCTGCCCTTGTAGTTCAAGATTCTCATGAGAGAAGCATGGAAAGAGCTGGACATGCCATATTGCCAGCCAAGGGGTTCGATGCCTTCTAATACTACAGCGTCCGGTTTCAATTCTATCTCGGGAGCTTTTTCGGAAATGTGAACACCCATTTTGCCAGCCGGGATCTCCAAAGTAATCTCCTCACCATCCCTGATGATTCCAATTTTAACCATACCCTCAGTCACCTCGCCTATCGCCTCCCTAAGCTGTAATAATGAATGCACAGGTTTAGTGTTGTAGGAAACCATAACATCTCCCGGTAATATACCCCCTTTTTCGGCAGGTGAATCCGGTACTACTTCGACAACTACTACTCTCATGTTCCCCTCCGCAAAAAGCATGCTTGTGAGAATTGACAAAATGATTAACACTAAAAGAGATTTCTTCACCATATCTCCTTTCGCTGATTTGAATGTTTAAAAACTTACGATTTCTTAATTAAATACTTATTTCGATTGAAGTCAACAGATTTTGTACACTTAAGCGTTTTGTATTTGAACTGACGATCATAAGTATTTGCGGAGATGAAATAAAAGTAGTTATTTTGTGATCCCCAAAGGTGCTGTATAACGATATTTAGAACTACCTAAGCACCATTCTCTCGAGCCAATCCTTCTCGTCATTAGCCATTTTCAAATATCTTAAAGCGGGAGCTTCGGCGGCGGAGTCGTACAGTGTGGCTCTTCGAGCTCTGTCTAAATAATCATCCAGTTTACCGAAACTAACGTACCAGATGCCAAACTCCATATCCATAACTCGCGGAAAGGCGTTAATTACATCGTATTCAAAACCTTCGATCTGTCCAATAATCTGCCTGAGTGTTTCCCTGCCAATTTTACCGGTCGGGTAATAAGCTATCGCGCTATCGAGTAAAGTACCCATCATTACGTAATCTTCCTTTATCGCTCTGTATTGATCTGGCATGATGCTTTCCATCCATTCCTGTTCGGCTTTGGCAAGCTGGAGGTAGCTGGAGACAATTCCTTCTGAATTATAGGTGTAGTAAGATGCATAACCAGCGTTCACAAGGTATCCTTCAAATTCTGACAATGAGACGTACCACACATCGAAATTCTTACCGAAAACCTTAGGGAAATTTCGCATAATGTAGTACTTCAAACCTTCAATCTTGTTGATCATAAACCTGAGGTCCTCTCCGTCAATACGCTCATTCGCGTAGGCATCCATAGAATTGTCGAACAGCTTGCTCATTTTCCTCATGCCAACACCAATACCTTCGACTCCTTCGGGCAAATATGAAGTGCAATCATAAACTGTAAAGGCGATGGAAAACAGGATGAAAGCTATCAAAATGAATTGTATATACTTCGAGAAAACTTTATTTGTTCGCATATAAAAACCATCCTTCCTGCTCAAAAGCGGCTAAATGATAGGATGAATCATTAAAAACAAAAATATATAATAATTTGGAAAAAATACAAGGAATTTTTACAAAAAAATAACAAACGTGGTTGATAAAATTTGTTCGAGAGTATTTTATGGGAAGCTTAAATGCTTTGTATAAAGAAAGTTGCGACAGTTCCAACGATTCAAACGCTTCGTTGAATATAGGGAGTTGTCCTGCAGAGAAAATTATTTTTTTGGGGGGCTTTTCTTTATTAGTTTCTCTTCTATAATATCAATTACTATAGATTGGCATGAAACCTTGTTTTTATGAGCAAGGTTGTTCAACTTGAAAAGCAGGTAATTCGGCATTCTAACAGCGAAAGCTTTTGAGGTGTGTTTCAAGTCAGGCAGAATGGCTTTTTCAGCTTTGCTGTAATCAACCAAGCCAACTGATTCTGCTTCTCCCCAAAATTTGACCGCTTCATTCTCACTTGTGGAAACCGGCGGTTTTTTCTTTTCATTCTTTTTCATATAGCTTTTTTTCCTTATCACTCATCGCTCTTGCGGCTATAATCCTTATTTTATCCTCGATTATCTCAAAGGCTACGAAGAGGTGCAACCCTGAATCCGTCACACCTAACGCGTAGTAGTTTTCTCCGTGTTTCAATTCAGGGTTTTCCATATCTGATATCAGCGGTTCGTTGAAAAAAACCTCCTCGCATTCGATCCAATGAATCCCGTTGATGGTGAAATCATTCTCAAGGTCTCTTCCCTTCCAGTCAAATCCGTTTATTTGTCTTATTACTTGCATCTTATACAAAACTACTAGGGTTTTGAATATATAATACAAAAAAAATAGTTAATTACAACAAAAAAAATCTCAAATCGCGCTATTTTTTTTATTAACAAGGATTTACTTTTGAAGTTTTTTTAAACGATGCCTTCGTTAGCAGTATGGGTATTGCATTGAATGGCTTGGTCGGTATGTCAATCCAAAGCAGAATTTATAGCAACAAAGATTCAGCTGATTGCGATTTATGCTTGTATCACAACAGTTATTCCTGTGGAGCCCTGATAACTAATAATGGGCAGGGAGCGAGCCGGATTATCTTTTCGGTGACCGACCCGAAGACAAAGTGGCTGAAACCCTTCCTTCCGTGGGTAGCGATAACTATGATATCCGCAGCCTCATCTTCAACTATCCGGATTATCTCATCCACCGGATCTCCAGTCTCGAGTATAGCGGTGACCTTCAGCTTTTTGGAAACCTTCTCCTCCACAAGGTCATGCAACATTTTTTCGGCGATTTTCCTTCTTTCCTCCTCATACACAGGCACATCCACAGAGCCGGGTTCGATTTTTCCGTAAAGGGTCAGGATCGGCTCGACTATATGTACAACTAATAGTTCAGCAGAATATTGGAGCGCTAAAGCGTTTGCCTCCTTGAGAGCTATTTTTGAAGGTTCGCTGAAATCAACAGGGCAGATTATTTTTTCTATGGCTTCCATTGTATTCCCTCCTAATCGAAATTGGGTTTTATCTAATTATTTTCTCATCCTGTTATGAATTCTATTCAAAATTAAAAAGAAATCAACCCTTTTCTTGTATCAATTGAAGATTTCCCCCCCTTTTTTGATATCATCCACATTTCAGAAAACCCGCATTTAAATTGCAAAAACTGATTATACTCTTAAAAAACTTGACTTTTAAATAAGACCAATTATTATTCACCATTTGAATTTGGTGCAAGAGCCCCAAAATATAGTGAAAGTAAATAAAATGAGAGAAAATATATTTATAAAATACTTGATAACTTGCATAATTACTTTTGTCTTAGCCTTAAATTTGTTTGGTGAAGAATACAGCCTGCAAACGTGTCTTGACATTGCGTATCAGCAAAACCTCGATTTACGGCTGAAAGAACTGGATATTGAAAAATTCGAGAAGAAGGTATCGCAAGCCTACTCGAGCGTTTTCCCCAGCATATCGATTGAATCAGGGGCTGGGTATGTCATCGAACCAGAGGAGATTTCATTTACAGTTCCGGACCCCTCAACCGGTTACGATATGACCATGTACATGGAAAATTTCGACTACGCGTACCAGCATACGCTTACCATACAGCAAGTGGTTTTTTCAGCGCAGGCATTAATGGGAATAAAGATAGCAAGAACCCAGAGGGACGTTGAACAATTCAATTATGATCTCCTTAAACGGAACATAACGGCAGAGGTGGAAAAAGCTTTTTATAACATACTGATTACAGAGAAGGTCATCGCGATATTGGATAAATCGTACCAGCAAGCTCAGGCGCACCTTGAGGTCGCTCATAAAAAATTCGAGCAGGACCTCTTTTCGGAATTCGAAGTGCTGAGGCAGGAAGTAAACACCAAGGATGTTTATTCCGATCTGCAATCCGCGAAGTTGAACCACAAGCTTTCCAAGCAATTGATGTTTCTCCTTCTGGACATGGATTTTGATACGACTATAACTTTTAAAGGTGATTTTGAAGTGCCACAGGAGATAGCAGGGTTGGAGGAATCAACTGAACTTGCCCTGAACAACCGGCTCGAAGTATCAATACTTGATAGAAGTCTCGCTGTTCTTAAATATGTGATCCGTGCCTACCAGGCAGAATATTTACCCAATATCGTTGTTATGGGTACATTTGATAATTATTACGCTTCGAACGACCTATCCGACTACCTGGCAATTGATGACTTTTCGAGAGAATGGTTCGTGGGATTAGGACTCCAGTGGGAGATTTTTAATGGCTTGAACAGGGAGAACAGGATAAGTGAAGCTAAAATAAACCACAAGCAGTTGATGCTTCAAAATGAACAGCTTTTAAGCGGGATCAAGGCAGAAATAAACCAGGTTTACTGGCAGCTGGAATCTTATGAAACTGATTATAATACGGCTCTTTCCTCCCTCAAGGAAGGCGAAAAGCTGCTTGAAATAGCCAACGTTCAATACGAGGAAGGTCTGATAACCTTTGTGGAACTTAACGATGCGCAGCTCGCCTATGAAGCTACGCAATTGAGATATTACAGTTCACTATACAATTACAATGTAGCCCTGGTGAACTACTACAGGGCTATGGGAAATTAATGGAGTATAATGATGAAAATCATGAAATTATTTAAATCAATAGCAGTTATTGTCCTCATCACAGCGTTCCTGAGTGGTTGCGTTCGTAAAGAGGAAGAGGAATCGGTAAAGATAAAGGAGATCCACGAAAAGGAGGGAGTGCCCGTTCGCGTAGAGAAAGTAGAACGCAGAACCATGATTATTTCGAAGAGATATTCCGGAACCTTGCGGGGGGAAAAGGAAGCCTCTGCAGATGCTTTTATTGACGGCAACCTTGAAGCGATATTCGTTAAGATAGGGGATTATGTCGCCAAAGACAAGATTATTGCGAAGTTCAGGGAGAACGAAGCGGCGTCGTCTTACAGGCAAGCGAAGGCAGCCTATGAGAATAGCCTGGAGAATCTTAAGAGATACGAGAGTTTATTTGAAGCCGGAGCTATATCGAAACAGACCCTCGATAATATTAGAACCATGTTTGATGTGGACAAAGCGAACTATGAGGCAGCAGAGAGACAGATCTTCGTTAAAGCGCCGATATCCGGATACGTCAGCGAGATTTATAACCACGCCGGAGACAATGTTCATCCGGGCAACTCCATCGCGAAGATAACCGATGTCAGGGACCTCATTCTCAGCATAGCCGTTCCGGAACAGGACATTATGCACATAGATGAAAGTACGAAAGTGGCGATTCACACCCCTCTTCAAAACGGTACGGCTTATAGCGGCAAGATAACCAGGATCTCGCTGACAGCCAATGAGAACACACATAGTTTTGATGTTGATATCCTGGTCGATAATGCCGACAATGGCGTTTTAAGAAGCGGAATGGTAGTGGAAGCGGAATTGAATTTGATCGAGAAAGAGAATTCGATTTACATGATGCGCGAAAACCTTATAAGCGACGGCGAAAATCCAAAGGTTTACGTTGTGGAGAACAATAAAGCAGTTGTTAGAGAAATTGAGCCGGGTATCTCCTCCGGAGTCATAGTTGAAGTACTGAGTGGATTAAACGAGGGAGATATGCTGGTGGTTGACGGTTTTACGCTGCTGAAGCCCGGTGTTTTAGTAAATATAGTGGAGTAGAATTTGGAGTTTGAATGTTTCTTACAAAATTAGCTATAAACAGACCTAAATTGCTTATGATGGTGGTTTTAGCCCTGGCTATCTTCGGGGTTTTGAGCTACTTTTCACTCCCGGTCGCGCTGATGCCCGAAACCGAGTTGCCCTTCGTGACAGTTGTAACGGTTTATCCGGGAGCCAGCCCAAAAGAGATCGAGACCCTTATCTCGAAGCCTATCGAGGACGCAGTTTCCATTATCAGCGGTATTAAAGAACTTACATCGGTTTCCCAGGAGAATGTGAGCATCGTTTTCCTGGAGTTCGAAGCCTACGTCGATGTTAATATTGCTAAGCAGGATGTTAAAGACAACATCGATGCGATACTAACCGAATTTCCGGACGATGCGGAACTCCCAGTTGTGCGTTCTTTCGAGGCTGGCGCCGAAGCCATACTTGAATTATCTCTCACAGGTGAAATGTCCACCAAAGACCTCTACGAGTATATGGACAAGTACCTTCGGGACCGGTTAGCGCAGGTTAAGGGGGTGGCTGAACTCGAGATATCCGGCGGTCAGGCGCGAGAGATCCACGTTAAGCTGAACAGAAGGATACTCGAAGGATATTCGCTTTCATTGATGCAGGTAGTTGGCTTTCTCGCGCAGCAGAACATGGACATTCCCGGGGGATATATCCAGGAAGGCTCGAGTGAATATAATATCCGGCTCGATGGGAAATTTCACTCCCTGGAGGAGATACGGGAAACCGAGATCCCCACAGCCTTCGGCAGAAAAAAACTTAAGGATATAGCCGAAGTGACTGATTCGCAGGAAGAAGTTCGAAGTAAGGCTAAATTTTTCGCGAAGGACCTCGAAAATCCTGATAAGCTGAATACCATTAATATTGCGCTGGTAAAGACATCGGACGCGAACGAAGTTGAGACCGCGGAGCTCGCTAAAAAGGAAGTCGAAGGGATCAGGAATGAATTACCTTCAGGAATGGCTTTGTACATTTCCGAAGATTATTCCCTCTTCACCCGGGGCGCGCTGAATGACACGGTCAGCAACATTATCATAGGAATTATTCTCACCGCGCTTATCCTGATGTTCTTCCTGCACGACTTTAGAAGTACGTTCATAGTCAGCCTAGCCATGCCCATTTCGATTGTGACTACATTCATACTGATACAGGCATCGGGATTCACCCTTAACATGCTGACGCTTATGGGGCTATCCATTTCTGTGGGTATCCTGGTTACCAATTCCATCGTGGTCATCGAGAATATATACCGTCACGCAATCACGGGCGAGAATATGAGGCAATCCTCACTGACCGGAACGACAGAGATCGCCATTGCTGTGGCTTCAACAACGCTAACTAATGTTGTGGTGTTCTTGCCGATCGCGACCATGCGCAGTATCGTGGGACAGATCTTCAAACAATTCGGGCTCACCCTGACCTACGCTACCCTGATATCGCTCCTCGTCTCATTTACCGTCACACCGATGCTTGCAACCTTGATCCTGAAGTCCGAAAAGATAAAGAAGCTGGGTAATATAGCCTCACTCTCCGGAATCTCGAAGATTATTGAAACACTTATGCGGAAACTGGAGCGTTTTTATCATAATATACTTGATTACGTGCTGCACAGAAGGGGCACCCAATTACTCATTGTCATAATAACAATTATCATATTGATATTCAGCCTCGGGCTCTTCAGGTTCATCGGTGGCGAGTTCATGCCTTTTATCGATATGGGGGATATAAGTATTACTATAGAGATGCCGACCAATTACAATCTCGAGAAGACATCCTCTATCGTGGGGGAGATCGAAAATCGGCTGAGAAAGATAGACGAAGTAGAGACTATTTCACTGACAGTTGGTACAGCGGGATTTATTGAGCAGGGGCAGAACCTGGCGAGAATCAAGGTTGGGCTGATCGATCATAAGGAGAGGAATTTTACATCGAGGCAGTTCGCTTCCCGTTTGAGAAGGCTTCTGTCAGACATCCCGGACGCTGACATTCGAATAAGCGCGGTCAGTCCCATAGGCGCTGGACCCGGTGATGCAATTCAACTGGACATTATGGGGCAGGAACTGGACAAGGTCGTGGAACTTGCTAACGAACTTCTCCCCAAATTCGAGAAAATTCCCGGGGCTATTAATATCGATACGGACTACAATCCCGGGAAGCCAGAGGTAAGAGTCGTTCCCGACAGGGTTAGATTAGCTGATGCAGGAGTATCGACAGCGCAATTGGCAATGGAGCTAAGAAGCGGTATCGAAGGCACTATCGCTTCAAGGTACCGGGAAAAAGGATACGAGTACGATATCAAGGTAAAAATGGCTGATGCCGACAAAACTTCCCCGGAAATGGTAGGGCAGATACCGATTGCGACCATGAACGGAATAATGCGCCTCGAGCAGCTCGCTGACATTGAATTCACGGAAGCCTCAACCAGTATCCGAAGGCGGGATAAATTCACAACTATTACCATAACTATGGGCGCTGAAGGAAGAAGCACCTCGGAAGTCCTGAGTGATGTTTATAAGGTGATTGATGAGACAGATTTTCCGTCCGGGTACAAAACTGTGCTTGGCGGAGAAGCCGACATAATGCAGGAATCCAACAGGGAAATGCTTCGAGCATTCATTCTCGCTATCATACTTACCTACATGCTGCTGGTGTCGATTCTAGAATCGTTCTTCCAGCCCTTCATTATCTTCTTTACTATTCCACTCGCCATGATAGGAGTGATGGGCTCGCTGTTCATCACAGGACTGCACCTTAATATGATAACCATTATGTCCACCATCATGCTGGTGGGGATAGTAGTGAACAACGCTATCCTGCTGATAGACTACACCAACGTGTTGAGAGGCAAAGGGCAGAAACTAACCGAAGCCCTGGTGAACGCCTGCCCCGTGAAGCTGAAACCCATCGTGATGTCCACACTGGCTATCGCTCTTGGAATGACGCCACTCGCGCTCGGAATCGGTTCCTACGGCGTGGAAATGCGGCAGTCAATGGGCATCGTTACCATTGGGGGGTTGATAATCTCCGCAATCTTTACACTCATAATCATTCCCATACTCTACAAATGGTTCAGCAGGGGAAAGAGAAAACCGGATCTTCAACCCGAGCTGTGATTATTTGTTCTTATATTTTCTGTTAACTTGTTACTTCCTACTAATTACTGCTATTAATTTACCCCCAATCCCCTCCAAACGGGACAGGTGCACCAGTCCCCTACCCCCTGTAAATATGCTATGTATAATCATGATTTCTTGATTCCCCTGTTATCTGTTTTCTCTTTCATTGGTAACTGATAACTGATTATTGTTTCCCAACCAACTCCTTATATCTAAAGCAGCTAACCAGGTGGTCATTTATAAGACCAGTAGCTTCGAGATGTGAGTATATAACTATTGAGCCAAGGAATTTGAACCCGCGTTTCTTGAGGTCCTTGCTGATTCTGTCCGAAAGTTCTGTTCTCGCCGGCAACTCCGAAATATCCTTCCAGCTGTTAACCACGGGCTTGAAATCGACGAATCCCCATATATAATTATCGAAGCTTCCGAATTCAGATTGAATTTCCAGAAATCTCTGGGCATTGTTAATTGCAGCTTCGATTTTTTTACGGTTCCTGATTATTCCAGCGTTATTAAGCAGCTCTTCAAGCTTCTTTGGTCCATATTTTGCTACTTTTTTCGGATCGAAATTGTCGAATGCCTTGCGGAAATTCTCCCTCTTTCGCAGTATGGTTATCCAACTCAAACCCGCTTGAGCGGATTCCAGGACCAAAAATTCAAAGTGTTTCCGGTCATCATGGACAGGAGTCCCCCATTCCTCATCATGGTAACGGATACTTAATTCATCTCCCAAAGGCCACGGGCAGCGGTTCATGCTATTTTCCTTTCTCTCGATTCTGATCGATACACCTCGGGCTACTTCAAATAAACCACTCTCCTGGTGGTTACCTTATCTTCCGAATTAATTCTGACAAGGTATATCCCGGTACTCAACGACATTTCTGGTTGCCATAATATGTCGGTTTTATTATAACCATTATTAGTAATTTTATCAACCATTCTCCCATTTATATCGAATATCTCAATCTGACTAATTGGTGGAGCTGATATCCTTAACGCACCATTGAAAGGATTCGGATACACTGAAACTTTAAAACTCTCAGGTAAATAATTATCTTCAATTCCGGAGGTGGTGTCGGTAAGCGCTACTGACAGTTTTCCAACGATGGTGTTCGCAATGTTCGCGATGTTGGAGACGACTACCCAGTATGGTTCGTTTTCCACTGGAACTTCGAAGTACCCGGAGTCGGTAGCCTCTTCCATGGCATACACCTGGAATGGGGATTCTGAAACGAAGACAGCGTATTCCAGATCACTTAGCACAAAGAATTCGAAGCCGAAGGGGTCATCGTGACGATAGTAGTATGTGACGTCGATCTCCTCGAAAGTGCCGTTATATTTGATGAATTCACTCACCGGGTCGAGTCTTGTTTTAATGTACGCGGTTGGTGAGCTGGTCGGGCTGATGAGGCTCCAGTCCAAGTAATCTAAAGTTCCGGGCAGGGTCATCGTGCGGTTGTAATGGCTTCCGTCGCCGGTGCTTGTTACGAGGTTGCTCACGTATCCAGGTTCCGGGTTGCACCCGATCTCGGAGTCCACTCTCCAGTACATGTGCTTGCCGTCACCCACGTAATCGAACGCTTTGCCCCTGCTGTTCGTATAGAGAACGCAGTCGTAGAAGATGCCTCCGTCGCCTTCGGCGGCGAGCATTATCTTAGCGCCGTCCACGGGGCGCGAGGTGTCATCCCTTACGTTGAGCTCGAGAGTGGCGATCTCGTGCGAGTACCTTTCGGTTACCGGGACCATTCTGCCGTCGCCTGTATGATCGAGGACGGTCGCGAATTGTTTTCCCCAGCCGTCCGAGTAAACCCATGCGTTATCCACGTAGGTGTTCACGGGTTCCCATCCAGCCCACCTCCAGCCATTCCAGAACTCGTTCCAGACGTGGTCGGTGGAGAGCGATTCGATACCGTTGGATGGTATGAGTCCGACCCTTGCTGCAGCGCAGGTGATGTCTTCGTGTTCGCCGCATCGACCCATGTGGAGGCCGTATATTCTTACCGGCTGAACAGGTCGCTCGGTCCCCGAATCGAATTCGAGGCAGTCCTTGATCCAGCGGGTAACGATACCGACAGCGCCATTGTCCGAGTCGTTGTTGTGGACTCCCCTCCAGAGGGCGTTCGTGGACATCAGCGAATCGCCCAGCGGCCAGGCGGTAGTGCTCGCAGTGGTCTCGGAAACGTCCCAGAACCAGGTGCGCCAGAAATGCCCGTGCGTCACGTCCACACTCCCCGTCGAGGGGTTAATGTATGCGGGTAGCTCTTCAGTGATCTTGGGGAACATCACGTAGCGGTAGTACATTTCGGGATCGATAGCGACCGTGTCGTACCCGGTCATCCCGGTGTCGGTAGTGACGTACCGCGTGTAGGTGTAGTGGTCAGGTTCTCCGGGTGAGCCCATGTCCACGATTTCAACGTAAGCCAGGAATGAATCAGCTCTGTACATTTCGCGCACGTTTTCGAGAATCAGGTCGGCGCGGTACCAGTCCATAAGCATTTCAGCGCCGAGGTGAGCGAGGCAGTAGAATATTTCGTCCCGCCAGAGTGGATTTGCTTCGTCCAGGATACCGGTATAAGCCCTCGCTGCGAAAGGATCGAGGTCCTGTAGGTTCAAATAAAGATATTTCTGAAGGAATTCCGGCGCTGTCTGGATATAAGGGAGAAGCTCTTCGTCCACAAGCGGGGCGGGTGCGGTATAGCCAAGGGTACCTGCTTCCACATCCACGAAAATCCCCTGGTACTCCCCGGGCTGGAGCATCACTTCCACTTCAATGGAATCGATTGCGGTTAGTGCTTTTGCGGGTTTGCGATATTCACGGGTTGGGTTGTCAATGTCTGGCAAGGGTTGTGTTGGTCGCTCTGACGCTTCCATCTCAACGGGAGTAAGGTCGCCTTCGGGGAAACGGGTAGTTATTCCGCGTTGCGCCATGGCGCTTGTTATGATTGTAAGGATAAAAATGATGATAAATATTTTTCGCATTTTTCCTCCGGTTTTTGTTTATTTTCACAATTGTGATTTTTAAAGGATTATAAAATATGCGCAGCGTGAGAAAAACGCAAATGTTTTTTCTTGCTCTCTGATTGCTTTGACCTGCATCTTTTCAGCATGAAACGCATTATTTTATTAATGAACTGCATTATTTTAGAATGAGCTGATAACAACGTCAACCGGTTTTTCTTCTACCTCGAAACAAAAGCACTCTCACAGAAAAACATACCTGTCATTCTGAAACACATTTGTTGAGTATTACCACTACTAGTATTTTCCTTATTTAGTAAATCGAATTTCATATACGATATGGTTGAAGGATCTTACTCCAACATCAGCATTTGATAAGCCAAAATACCATTTGGAGTAAGTTCCTTCGAGATAAGCCAATATATCAGACAATTGGTGGAGTGAAAGTTATTTGTTGTCAACGAATAAATATTAAAGTATCTCTCTGGATGACATCGGAGGTTGCGGTGGTCGCGAAGGGAATGAACAAAAGCAATCGCAACAAAACAGCAAGACCTGTCATCCAGAACTTAAAGCTTAGATTTACATTAGGGGATAAATAGAAATTAGTAACAATAATTTACCCTCATATACCCAACCTTGTGAAGGATCTTACTCCAACATCAGCATTTTTATCAACGATTTTCTCATGGCTTTACCTGTATTGAATATTACGCAGTTTCATCCAATTGTCAATGCTTCATTTTTATTCTGCTAAAAAACAAACCACCCTCGTCATTGCGAGACTACTATATCCCGTCGAAGCAATCGCAACAAGTCAATTAAATGATAACACATGAAGTACCTGGGAGTTGGGGTTGGATTCGGGAAATAACAAGATTGCTTCCTCATAAAAGGCAGATATAAGAGCCTTTTATTCCTCGCAATGACGGGTGGAGGTTAAGGGAGAATAGAGGGAGTTGGGGTTGGATTAGAATGCTTATGGGATCATCACGTCGAAAAAGCCGAAAATAAGAGCCTTTTTCTCCTCATGATGACAGCGATGGTGTTATATTATGTGAGAGGGAAATTGCGTTATTTTAAAATGTATAAGAATTATAAAATTGCTAAAGAGTATAAAAAAAACCATTGTCCTTTCGTAGTTCCTATTTTTTTCGGAGAAATCCCAGCAATTCAATTTAATGATTTCATAAAAACTACCAGAAACTTGTTGTTGGATTCGAACGCAGACTGGGAAGGGGTGATTCTATACCAGCATCATCCTCATCGGCACCAACTCCCTGGTGAAGGGATTAAGCTGTAACCCAAGCATTTCAAGTGTCAGCACCCCCAGGAGCGCTTCATCTTTTCCCTCACCCATAATCACAGGAGTCGTTCCGCACAATCCTTTATATTCAAACCAGACCTCTGATATCCAGCGTGTGATAATAGCGCCATCAGCAAGTGTAAAATCCATTTTTCGCAAAGGTTTTATTCTTAATTTCCTCCAGATTTCCTCCGGAAGCAATGTGTACTGAGCCCCACTATCTACCAGAAACTTGACTTCCTGGGCTTTTTGATTTTTGCCAACCCTTGCTTTTATGTACGTTAATCCCATATAATTTACCTTCTAATTAATAATTATCGGGCTTACTAAATTAATATAATAATTGACCTGCTTAAAGTCAAATCAAATTTGGATTAGTTTGTGAAACATGATGTCTATATCATCACCATGTTTAGATTTTAATTCTTATTCCAAATCCCAAAATAAGAATTTGTGGACCTATTGGGATTGAAATTGATACTCCTCCTTTGGAAAATCCAAACCGATATTTTCTCTTCGAAATTCTTAAATCCTTGTTCGTTATTCGTCATTCCCTTCCCCACCTCTCTTTATGCCTTGACTTTTTTATATCCTTTTATATTTTAATCAAAAAGAAACTGGAGTAACGGATGTTTGGAGATTTGATAAAGAAAATATTCGGCACGAGTTCGGACAGGCAGATAAAGCATATTCTCCCCATTGTCGAGGAGATAAATGAAATATACGAAACTCTTCACGAGTTAACGGATGACCAGCTCAAGGGGAAAACCGCCGAATTTAAAAATGAAATTTTCGAGAGTACGCGCGATATCCGAAAGGAACTTAACGAGGTAAAGGAGCTCCTGAAGGGTGAACTCGACCCATTAGAGCGCGAGAGGATCGCCGATCGCGAAGAGGACCTGGAGAAGGAATTATACGAGCGCGAGCAGGAAATACTCGAGGAGATTTTACCAGAAGTTTTTGCGGTTGTCAAGGAAACCTGCAGGAGAATGTGCGGCAAAACATGGAAAATAACGGGGCATGAGATCACGTGGAACATGGTGCCTTACGACGTGCAGCTTATCGGGGGCATCGTACTGCACCAGGGCAAGATCTCCGAAATGGCTACAGGTGAAGGAAAAACCCTCGTGGCGACCATGCCGCTATACCTTAACGCCCTGACCGGGCGCGGCTGCCACCTCGTCACAGTGAACGATTACCTCGCCCAGAGAGACTCAGAGTGGATGGGGGAAATCTACAAGTTCCTCGGACTGACCGTGGGATGCCTTCAGAACGAAATGGACTCAGAACAGAGACGAGAACAATACGCGAAGGATATCCTTTATGGAACTAACAATGAGTTTGGATTCGATTACCTGCGCGACAACATGGCGGTTCGCCCTGAAGATGTGGTCCAGAGAAAACATTTTTATGCCATTGTTGACGAGGTCGATTCACTACTTATCGATGAAGCGCGAACTCCGCTGATCATCTCGGGACCAACTGCGTCATCGACAACTGCGGAGACTTACAAGAAATACAAACCGGATGTAGAGAGATTGGTTCACAAGCAGGTTGTTCTCTCCAACCGGAAAATGACAGAGGCTGAAAAGCTCCTGGACGAAGGGAAGGAATACGAAGCCGGGATACTTTTACTCCAGGTACAGAAGAGCACGCCAAAGAACACGCGTTTCATGAAGCTGTTGAAGCAGCCCGGAATAAAGAAACTCATCGATAGAGTTGAACTCGATTACATGCGTGATAAGAATATCCAGGAGATCGAGGAAGAGCTTTATTTCGCTCAGGATGAGCACGCTAACACTATCAACCTGACCGACATGGGGAGAAACGAACTTGCGCCGAACCACTCGGAGATCTTCATTATACCCGACCTGGCTACTGAATATTCGGTAATAGAGGATAACGAAGAACTCAACATGGACGAGAAGATCGCGGAGAAGGAGAAGCTGACAGCCCTTCACAACGATAGAAGCGAGATCAACCATTCGATATCCCAGTTGTTGAAAGCCTACACCTTTTTTGCCAATGATGTGGAGTACGTGAAAAAAGACGGTCAGATAATGATCGTTGATGAATTCACCGGGCGGCTAATGCCCGGAAGGCGGTATTCAGATGGACTTCACCAGGCGATCGAGGCGAAGGAAGGGGTAACAGTACAGCGCCAGACTCAGACGCTGGCAACTATTACTATACAGAATTATTTCAGAATGTACAAGAAGCTGGGCGGAATGACCGGTACGGCGGAAACGGAAGCCACTGAATTCTGGGATATTTACAAACTGGACACGGTGGTTATCCCGACCAACGAACCCATCAGACGCTTGAATTATAACGATTTGATATACCGCAGCAAGCGGGAGAAATACAGTAACCTGCTGGAGGAGATCTCCGAGATGCACGAGCGGAAGAGACCGGTGCTTGTGGGTACGGTTTCTGTGGAGGTTTCCGAGACCATATCGAGAATGTTGAAGAGGGCTGGAATACCTCATTCAGTGCTGAACGCGAAGTATCACAAGCAGGAAGCGGAAATAGTAACTCGCGCGGGATTGCCCGGTACCGTGACCATCGCGACGAACATGGCTGGTAGGGGAACCGACATTAAGCTGGGGGATGGTGTCGTGAATAAAGAATGCGCCCAGATCAGGGACAAGCTGCGCGGAGAGTATGAAAGCTCATCAGAGATTCCCTGGTGCTGTGTAGCCTGTTCGCTGGAAAAGGAATGCAGAAATGCTCCCGAACCGCTCTGCGGCAAATCGAAGAAAATGTTCGAATGCAAGGAGGAGATCCCTTGCGGATTACATATAGTAGGAACGGAGAGGCACGAAGCGCGGCGTATCGACAGGCAGTTGAGAGGGCGTTCCGCGAGACAGGGTGACCCGGGTTCATCTAAGTTCTACCTCTCTCTCGAGGACGACCTGATGAGGCTATTCGCGTCAGACAGGATAGCTACCATCATGGACAAATTCGGCATACAGGACGGAGAAGTCATTCAGCATCCGATGGTAACCAGCGCAATAGGTCGCGCGCAGAAGAGAGTGGAAGCGCAGAATTTTTCCATTCGAAAACACCTGCTTGAATACGACGATGTGATGAATCAGCAGAGGGAGATCGTTTACTCACTCAGGCAGCGGATATTATCGGGCAGCAACCTTAAAGACGAGTTCCGGAAGATTATTGGTGAGTTCATCGACAAGATAATCGAGGAATACACGAGCACGCAGTTATCCCCTGAGGAATGGGATTGGGAAAATATTGGGGAGGACATGCGGAAGACTTTCCTTATGGACCCGCGCTTCTCTGAAAAGAACAAGGAAGGTATTAATTTCCGAAGCCTGGAGGACGAGCTGAATAACATTGCGGAAAAGGCGTATCACCTGAGAGAGCAAAGCCTTGGTTCTGAATTGATGAGGGGTCTGGAGAGATATGTACTCCTGGGAACCATAGACGAGAAATGGAAGGAACATCTCTATTTTATGGATGATCTGAAGGAGGGCATCAGCCTGATGTCTTATGCTCAGAAGGATCCATTGGTTGAGTACAAGCGGAGCGCTTATGAGGCTTTTGTTGAACTTCTTGACAACATCAACCAGCAAGCGCTGGAAAGGTTGTTTAAAACCCGTGTTTTATCCAGGCGGGAGGAGAGACCAACTCAAGGCGTGCAAACTTCACACCAATCCGTATCCGCTTACGAACGTGGCGCTTCAGGAGAGGCTCAACCTGCAGGTGTTGTACAGGGAGGAAGACCTAGCCCTCCACCTGGACGTAAACAGCAGCCTCTCAGGGTGAAAAAAGTTGGCAGGAACGATCCGTGTCCCTGCGGCAGCGGAAAGAAGTATAAGAAGTGTTGTGGTGCAAATACTTAAGGAGTGAAATTGACAGTTTTTGATAAGTGTGTGGCTTATAACGAGCCGGAAAAGGTCAAGAAGTTGGGGTTGTATCCATATTTCCGACCAATTGAATCCGGGCAGTCAACAGAAGTTATAATGAACGGTAAAAAGGTGCTTATGCTGGGCTCAAACAGCTACATGGGTTTGACGGACCACCCGAAAATAATCGAGGCGGTAAACGAGGCGGTCAGGAAATATGGCTCTGGCTGCGCGGGTTCAAGGTTTCTTAACGGAACTCTCAAGATTCATAATGAACTTGAAGAGAAGCTTGCGGATTTTGTTAACAAGGAAAGCGCGCTTCTTTACAGCACTGGTTTTCAGACCAACCTGGGCGTAATTTCCGCGCTGATCGGGAGATCGGATTACGTTCTTACCGATAGATTGGACCATGCAAGTATAGTGGACGGTGCCCGTATGGCTTTTGGAAGAACAGTAAAATTCAACCACAATGATATGGTGGACCTGGAGAATGTGCTTAAAAAACTACCGCCCGACGCGGGGAAACTGATCGTTGTGGATGGCATCTTCAGCATGGACGGCGACATTGCCAAACTCCCGGAAATAGTCAAATTAGCGCGTAAATACAATGCGGAAGTGATGTCTGATGATGCGCACTCTATTGGGGTTCTCGGCAAGACCGGGAACGGTACGGCTTCTCACTTCGGTCTTGATGACCAGGTAGCGCTCATAATGGGGACATTCAGCAAATCCCTGGCATCCATTGGGGGCTTTATTGCGGGAGATAAAACTACTATCGAATACCTGAAGCATCATTCCCGCCCTTTGATTTTCAGCGCGTCGCCTCCACCAGCAGCGGTCGCGGCAGTGGATGCCGCCATCGATATCATTGTTGCAGAACCCGAGAGGCGCGAAAAACTATGGGACAACACATATAAAATGCTGAACGGCTTCAAAGAACTCGGCTTCGATACCGGGAAGAGTGAAACTCCCATTATACCAATTCTCATCGGCGATATTATGGTAACCTTTAAAATGTGTAAAATGCTCGAAGACGAAGGAGTATTTATAAACCCGGTAGTGCCCCCCGCCGTCCCGCCAAACGAATCACTCATTCGAGTAAGTTTCATGGCGACGCATACTAACGAGCAACTGGACTTCGCGTTGAAAAAATTCGAAAAAGTAGGGAAAAAATTAAACGTGATTTAACCCAATCTTAATAAAAAACTTGAAAATATAATCTAATATGCCTACTATTTGTAAACAAGGATGTATTATGTAGTTATTTTTGATGGAAATTATAAATATGAGGGTTATAATGAAAAGAATTCCTAAATGTTTTTTACTATCTTCGCTTATCTTATTAATTTCTTTTCCAACATGGGCGGCATACATCACTCAAGGACCTTTCCTAACTTGGGTAACCAACGAATCCGCGTATATTAATTTCGAAACTAACGAGGCGTGTATAGCTTTTGTCAACTATGGTCCAACTACATCTTATGGAGAAACAGCATCTGATGAAACTGCTGCAGTTTATCACAATATATATCTTTCGGGGCTATCAGCCAGCACAACATATTACTATCAAACAGTTGTTGGCAGTATTCCAGGTGAGCGGCATGAGTTCATTACAGCACCGGCGGTACCACGTGATTTTACTTTTGTAGCTTATGGTGACACTCGTACCGGACACTTGATCCATGGCGCGATATGCAGTTACATTGTAGATGTAAATCCTGAATTTATTCTAAATTCGGGTGATATTGTCGAAGATGGTGATGATAACGGTGACTGGCACGATTACTTCGATATAGTTGTTGAGGACAGGGTAATGGCACAGGAAATACCAATCTTCTATGGCATGGGGAACCATGATGACGAATCGCCATATTTTTACAATATCATGTCGCTCCCTAACAACAATCCGGATTCAATCGAAGCTTATGGCTCATTTGACTGGGGACCAATTCACTTCGTATCGATCAATACCGAAGTGCCCTATAATCTTGGTTCTGCGCAGCATACCTGGCTTCAAAGTGATCTGGCCGCCGCAGAAGGACGCTATGATTTCACCATAGTATTCTTTCACAGACCTCCCTACGCTTCGGGAGGTCATGGAAGCGAAATACCCGTAAGGGAGGAAATCAGTCCTCTCCTTGAAGCTTTTGGAGTGGACCTTGCTTTCTGTGGACACAATCATTACTATGAAAGGACAAATCCGATAAACGGGGTCACATACATAGTCACCGGGGGTGGTGGCGCTCCTCCAGTTCCTTTGGCTCTCTGGCAAGATTTTACCGCCCATGGTGAATGCATTTACCATTATTGTGTTTGTAACTACAATGCTTCTACCAGGGAACTCAAAATTGAAATGTTTAATATCCTGAACGATAAGAGAGATGAAGTAGTATTATCTTCTGGTTTGACAATAGATGAGAAGGTTGAACTTTTCCCACAGGATTTTGTATTACTCAAGCCGTATCCGAATCCATTCAACGAAATGGTTACTATTCCCTTTAAGGTTATGAAGGCGAAACAGAACATCGAGATGAATATTGTAAATTCTCAGGGCAAGATAGTTGAGAGTTTCGATGTAAGCGCCAGTCCTTATAACGAGGGAAAACTAATCTGGAATCCTGCAACCAACGGGGAAGACCTGCCCAGCGGTTTATACCTGATAACGGTAGGCAACCAGATGAAGAAAGTGGCGTATTTGAAGTAGAGCGCAGAAACCAGAGGACAGAAGAGAAGAGACGAAAGAGGAGAACCGAGGGGCGAAGAAGGCAATTGAAGGTAAACAGTAGATAGGAAGCACCAGGGAACTGAATATCTCAAATAATCCTATAAACCAGTTGGTTTGATTTGCTGCGCGGTGAATCGTAAATTGAAAATAGTAAATCGTCAATTATTTAATTCATCTAAATTATAAACTAATGGGAATATGTAAATATTGCAGTAAGGAATCACCGGTCATCTCTCAGAAGATCGGGTACTGTGTGGATTGTATTAGGGATCATTTGGGGCTTATCAAGTCCAGGGTGATGAAAATCCACCTTGAACTAAGGGCTGCGCACGGGTTACCGCCTGAACCCCCGCATACACCGGGTGGTATAGAATGTGATTACTGCATCAACCAGTGCGAAATTGGCGAAGGTGAAACCGGCTATTGCGGTTTCAGGACAAATCGTGGAGGTCAGCTTGAGAATCCGCTGGGGGGCTTGCTGGATTGGTATTACGATCCTCTCCCAACCAATTGCGTAGCGAGCTGGGTGTGTCCGGGAGGCTCCAGGGCTGGCTACCCCGACTACTCAAACACGGACGGCCCGGAAATCGGCAGCAAGAACATAGCTGTATTCTACCGTTCATGCACGTTCGATTGCCTCTTCTGCCAGAACTGGCATTTCAAGGAAAGCACGGGAAGTAAAGTAACTCCGCAACAGCTTGCAGATCATGTTGACGATCGAACGAACTGCATCTGCTATTTTGGCGGCGACCCCGCTTCGCAGATAACCCACGCCATCAGCGCATCCAAGCAGGCAAGGGAGAAGAAGGAAATGCTCCGTATATGCTGGGAGACGAACGGTTCGGTGAGCAGACCATACCTGAGGAAGATGCTGGACCTTTCGCTTGAATCCGGAGGGTGTATCAAGTTCGACCTGAAGGCTTACCACGAGGAACTGAACCTGGCGTTATGTGGCATATCCAACAAGAATACACTCGAGAATTTCGCGTACCTTGCTGAATTCGTGGATAAACGTCCAAACCCACCTCTGTTGATCGCCAGCACACCCTTGATACCAGGTTACATGGACGATAAGGAAATAAAAGCGATTGCGGCTTTCATAGCATCATTGAATCCGAACATCCCGTATTCTGTGCTGGGCTTCTATCCATGCTATTACCTGGACGACCTGCCATCCACAAGCAAGCAGCACGCAAAGCACGCCAGGGAAATTGCTGAAGGCGAAGGATTGACCAACGTTCATATCGGGAACTGGAACATGCTTGGAAGAGAAAACTATTAAGAGCAGTTGCTCACACATGGGGAATTATGGGCTGGTTCATTTAAAGATGAATGACGATTATCGATTAACGAATTACGATTTGAGAAGTAAAATAATTGAAAATTTGGGAGCGCAGGTGAAGGCGAAAGAACCGCATCTTGTATCTTTAATTTACAGATAATATACCCATCTCCATTTGAAGGAAGGATATATTATCCTTATAATAAGGAAGAAAATTATATTATTTATCCTTGACAGAAGGATATAATTATCATATTTTATCCTTAAAAGGAGTATATATGATAAATAACAGTGTTTTTAAAGAGATAATACTGTCCAATGAAAATTTTATATCCAATGATATAAAAAAAACCATACCAAGAGAAGGTTTAGTCTTTCCCGAAAGACCAAACAAGGTGAATGTACTATATGGTGTTAGAAGAGCAGGAAAAACCTTTATTCTTTACCAGATATTCCTGGAAAATGCAGATACTTCTATGTATATTGATTTTGAGGATGAAAGGTTAGAGGGATTTGAACTAACCGATTTTGATAAGCTGAAGGATGCCTTCTATGAATTGAAACCTCAACACATCAACAGCAAAGATATAATCTTTCTGTTTGATGAGATACAAGTTGTAAAGGGTTGGGAAAAATTCTGCAGAAGAATGGTAGAGAGAGAAGGTATCAAGGTTTTTGTGGCAGGTTCTGCATCTGAAATGTTGCCTCCTTCTATACATAAGGCATTAAGAGGAAGAGCATGGAGTACCCAAATATTTCCCTTCTCCTTCCATGAATACATCCTTTCCAGAGAAATAAAGTATAGTAAAGACGAATTGATATATGGCAAGTACAAACCAATTTTAAAGAATCATTTTCTTGACTATTTGCAATGGGGAGGATTCCCTGAAGTAGTTTTACTAAATTCTGAATTCGAAAAGAGAAAGGTTTTGAGAGAATATATGGAAGCGATGTATTTCAGGGACTTGGTTGAGAAATTCGATATTAAGAACATCCCTCTACTTGAGAAGTTATTTAATGTGCTTTTTTCATCATTTTCAGCTAAATTCTCTGCTAATTCATTTTACAGGAAATTCGATCGGGAAATTCCATTTTCGAAAGACCTTCTTTACGAATATTATAACCATTTTCAAAGTAGTCAGTTGATATTCCCTGTAGATATATTTTCGAATTCTGAGTTTGTTAGAGCAAGGAATCCCAATAAGATTTATTTAATAGATAACGGTCTTGCAAAGAGGGTTAGAAGCCAGGACAGGGGACGCTTGCTGGAGAACACCGTTTTTCTGGAGTTAAAGCGAAGGGGTAAAGAGTTATTTTATTTTAAAAATGATAATGAATGTGATCTGGTTACCAAGAGGGGAGATAATTTCTCTGTATTTCAGGTTACATGGGAATTGAACGAAAACAATAGGACTAGAGAAATTAATGGTTTAATCGAAGCTTGTAAATATTTGGGTTTGAACAAGGGTACTATACTTACCTACGATATGGAAGATAAAATTAATGAAGCGGGTCTTATGATCGAAATCCAACCGGCATGGAGTTGGTTCTATCAACGCAGTTAAAAATTCTACCCAGAGATGGTGTTTATAATTGAAATTGCTTGCAATTTTTCCTGCATTTTATAAATTTAATATAGGAGACAACGGGAGTATAAAAATGGGAAAGATAATCGTGAAAGTCAAAATGTGGAATTTCCAGGATGAGGAAAAGGTGAGGGCAGGGAAGGTGGTTCCGATCGAAGTTGAAGCTTTAGTGGATACCGGAGCAACCATGACAATTATAAATGCGGAGATAGCTAAAAAACTTCACCTGATGAAGAATGGTTCTGTAAGTGTAAGATATGCTAATGAAAAGGTTGAAACCAAAGAACTTGTAATAGGGCTTCGAATGGAGATAATGGGAAGGGATACCGTATGTAGGGCAATTGTCGATCCTGCAAGGACAGTACCATTATTAGGTCAATTAGCTCTCGAAGATATGGATTTATGGGTGGATTCGAAGAATGGGAAGCTGATGCCGAACCCGGAATCGCCGGATGCCCCGCTGATGGATGCGCTGTGAGAAAATGATTAATGAATAATGATAAATGATTAATAACCCATCCACTCCCCAACGTATTTAGATGATAGACATATTGTTATACGATAAAAATGAGGCAATAATATAGTGTTAAACCTTCGTTGAATGCAAACATTCATATAAGGAACACCATCGTATATGGTAAACCTTCGTAGAAGGTTAATTATTGTAGAAAATTAAACACAAACATAAAACCCATCCTTTTAGAGGATGAATAAAATCATGGCAAACGGGTTATCCGGGTATCAGAAGAACCGGGATAGACAGATCGACAGGAATGGCGGAATTATGAATAGTTGCAAACATATACTATTTACATTGATATTTTTATTATTTTTCTTTCAATTCCTGCATTCTCAGACCGAGCCTGCTCCATGCAATGATTCGTTGATGGGGTTATTTCCTCAATTCGAGTTCGTTTATGAGGAAAGTCTTAAAGCCTCTGTTAGATATTGTTTCGGGCAATCAGATTATTTAAGCGATTCATGTGTATTTATTTTGGATTCTGTTGAAGTACCAATTTATCATTTTGAATCAGGATCATCAAAGGGAAGATAGTACAGACACTTTTCCCTGCTGCCGATCAACCTGGCGAGTCAATTTTCAAGTGGGATGGGAAAAACTACTCTGGCGCAGTAACACCCTGTGGGATATACTTTTATAGATTGAAGCTTTCGGGGGATGAATTTCGGGGGAAAATTCTGAAGATTAAATAGGATAAAGCTTTTGAAGGTTGGACCCTCAAAATTAGATCAAAAAAAGATTTGCTTTATATTTGAATATAAATATATTGTGAAATTCAGGCGGTGGGGTTAATAAGGTAGCAGAAAAAAGAAGTTAGAATAAAAGAATTGATATGGAAGGAGAATAAACATGTCAAGTGAAGGTGGAAAGATGCTCAGCGACCTGGAAATTGCCCAGGCAGCTACCCTTAAACCAATGACTGAAATAGCCCAAAAAGCAGGGCTTCTTCAGGAAGAATTAATACCGTACGGCTGGCACAAAGCCAAGGTGGATCTTAAAGTAATGGACCGTTTGGGGGGTGCCCCCAATGGGAAATATATCATAGTAACAGCTATCACGCCGACCCCTCTGGGCGAGGGAAAGACCACCACTCTCATCGGTTTAACCGAAGCTTTGGGTTCAGCCCTGGGCCTGAAAGTCATCAGTTGCATAAGGCAACCGAGTATGGGACCGACATGCAACATTAAAGGAGGCGCGGCTGGCGGTGGTTACAGCCAGGTTATTCCGATGGAAGATTTCAATCTTCATCTCACCGGTGACATTCACGCGGTATCAATATCTCACAATCTGGCAGCCGCCGCGCTGGATACCCGACTGTATCATGAAAGCCGGCAAAGCGACGAAGCGCTTATCAAAAGGGGATTGAAGGGCAGATTGAATATTGATCCCGATACCATTACATGGAAACGGGTAGTGGATGTTTGTGACCGGTCCCTGCGGGAAATTTCGGTAGGATTGAATGACAATACTCTGCAGGATGGGTCACCAAGTCCCGTATTCCCGCGTAAAACCGGATTTGATATCACTGCCGCCAGCGAGTTGATGGCCATTTTAGCTCTTGCATCTGACCTGAAGGATTTACGTGAACGGGTGGGACGAGTGGTTATCGGTTCGAGTATGGATGGAAAACCTGTCACACTGGAAGATCTCGGAGTAGCAGGCGCGGTAACCGTCCTGCTAAAAGACGCTCTTCTGCCTACATTGATGCAGACACTGGAGGGACAGCCTGTTTTTGTGCATGCTGGTCCGTTTGCCAATATCGCTCATGGCAATTCATCCATAATAGCTGACAAAATATCACTCAAGATAGCGGATTACACACTTACCGAATGCGGATTCGGCTCTGACATCGGTCTTGAGAAGTTTATGGACATAAAGTGCCGTTATTCGGGATTGGTACCTGACGTTGTAGTACTGGTAGCAACGATTCGCGCATTAAAAATGCACGGAGGCGGTCCCAAAGTCAGTCCTGGCAGTCCGTTAGATGATGCCTATAAAACCGAGAGACTGGACTTATTAGAGGCTGGCTTACCCAACCTTGGCGCGCATATAAAAATCGCCAAGCGTTTCGGAGTACCGGTAGTGGTAGCCCTGAACGCATTCCCCACGGATACACCCGCTGAGAATGAAATGGTTCGCAAATATGCTTTAGAACAGGGCGCGGCGGACGCGGTACCTGCTTATCATTTTGCTAAAGGAGGAGCAGGCGCCGTGGAACTTGCCCGGGAAGTAACGGAGGCATCCGAACTAGAAAATAATTTCAAGTTCCTCTACCCCCTCGACTGGCCGCTTAAAAAGAAGATAGAAACCATTGCGAAGGAGATCTATGGAGCTTCCGGAGTAACTTACGAGCCCCTTGCCGAGGAACGGCTCCAGGATTATGAAGAAGAGGGATTCGGAAAACTCCCTGTATGCATGGCAAAAACCCACCTCAGTTTGAGTCACGATCCCAACCTGAAAGGCGCACCCAGGGACTTCATTCTGCCCATCAGGGATGTAAGGGCAAGTGTGGGCGCTGGTTTTATCTATCCCCTGGTGGGAGAGATGAACACGATGCCCGGAATGGCTACTCATACGGCTTTTATGAAAATCGACCTCGATCCCGAAACAGGGCAGATCAGAGGATTGTCATAATTCCCGTATCTTTACTCGTTGATCGTTATTAAATGTTTGTACCGTGATTCCTTATAATATGGATAAGGGAAAGCTATCTAACGGCATTCATATGTTCTCTCAGGTTATTATTCTCGCTATGAGGGATCTCTTCAGATCCAGCGCGGCTTCCGGGCAGACTTCGAAGCAGCAAAGGCAGCTTATGCACTTCTTATAGTCGAATACGGGGAAATTATTCACCATTTTAATGGCGTCCACGGGGCAGCTCTTGAAACAGGTTTCACATGAGATGCATTTCTCCCGAAGAAGGTACGGGCGCACCCACATGAAGCGTGTGATGAAATTAGCAAGTCCGCGTGGAGCCCAGGAATATTGAGGCGATTTTGGGAATTTAAAATCTTTGACGTCGAACTCGTGCAGGTTTGCCCCCAAAATTTCAATATTCTCAAGTTCTGTATTGCCCAAACCCATTCTTTCAGCGATTTTCAATGTTGGGATTTTAACCTCGCCTCCACCTACAAGTTCAACAGCTACTTTGTCCAGGGCTACTCCGTCTTCACTCATCAGGAGCGCGCCGATCTGTCTGGTTCTCCCCGCGCCAGGCCCGTTACCATCCATGCCTTCGATCGCGTCCATTATGTTCAACGTGGGTTTAGTTGCTTTATAGACGCGGACCACAAGCTCGCAAAACTCCTCGGGGAACGGGTATTTCTTATGGTAGCCGGCTTTCTGGTAACCGGGAATGAGACCATAGGTGTTTTTCACAGCGCCGGTAAACGTGGTCAGATTATGTGTTTTCAATTTGGAAATGCTAATCACTTTATCGAACCGCTCCAGTGCTTTTGTAATGAAGACCTCCTGACCATCCAGGTCGATCCTGCGGGAACCCTCCTGTCTGAAGTTGACCAGTTCGATGCCTAATTTATCCGCGACACCTTTCATCCCGGTGATTTCATAGACATGGTGAAGTTCGTACCCAGTACCCCCGGGACCATCCCCGATGGATGGAATTCCTCCGGCTTCACCCACCAGTTCCGCGACGGCTTCCATTACCGATGGATGGCTTGTAACGTTGAACTCAGGCGCTTTCGGCATGAGTAGGTTGGGTTTGAGTAATACCTTATCCCCCCGGGAAATAAAATTATAAATCCCACCCAGCAATGAAAAACCATTGCTCAGATGGGATTTAATATTCTCTTTATGATATGTCGCCGATTTCAGCGCAACAACCGAACTTTTCACTTGCTTATCTGGTAGTCTTCGGCGTTTTCAGTAAATTCCATGCATTTCTGAAAGGCGCGTACTTGCTGGGTAAAGCTCCCCTACCCTCAGCCTTCTTCCTGTATGGAATATATCTATCTTTTAGAGTAATCAACGTCAAATGCTTAATCATGTCGTAGGGTATGATATAATATGTAAATTTATCTCCCTTCAGGTTAAGCACGAAAATAGAGAAATCGTAGTGACCTTCCGGTATAGCGAATCGGTAGTAAACACTCGGTTTTCTCTTCTTTGGAATGTGGTATATCGTTTGAGTATCCGTTCCTGCGATATTTACGTAATATCCGTTAATGAATACTTTCAGCCTCCCTGACAGAAGAGGCTCCACATCCACTTTCAATCCCTCTCTCTTTGCGGCATTAATAACCTTTTTCGTATAGAACATCTTCTTCCAGCTTCTCTTCTTGCCGTCATCCCGGTAGTCCTTGATTCTCTTATCGATGTCGGTGTACTTTTTCAGGGTCTTCTCGTGTTTTCTGACTCTGCGTTTTTCCTGTACGTGACCATAAGCTCTACCGAAGAAGGAATAGAATAAGCCGGCTGCGTTCTGCCTGGAAAAACCGAAGTGTTCTCCAATTTCCTCCAGGGTCTTTAGGTTATTAATCATCTGCTTAAACTTGGCGAATCCCCCTTTGTCCTTGTACTTCTGTTCGAATCTCTCTTTCTTTTGTTCAGGAGTCATCGGATTCACCTCACTTTTTAATTAGTTAGCTGTTAGCTTTTCTTTATGTTAAGGAGAGGCAGGAAGAAACAAGGGAGTTTGTTCCACTGTTAAAGCTGGATGCAATTCCTCTCTTCGTGCATGCTCTCTCTAATTGAAAATTACTATTAAAAACTGGATCACTACCCCGTAACTGAGAGGCGAAATTAGTGAGATGGACCACTGTTTTCACAACCGATTTTGGGGGCTTTTTTTCCTTCATTTTTTTCTCCAAAAAATTGCTTTACACAATTTAAGTTACTTACTAATATAAGACTTATTCTATACTTGTCAAGTGTTTTTTTAATAAAACTTTCTAATTCCCTTTTTCACCGCCACTTACAACCACAGAAAATTCGCCGCGAACGTCATTTCTACTATAATAGTCCAGCAATTCAGAAACCTTTCCACGTACGGCTTCTTCGTACTTTTTCGTCAATTCACGCGTGATTGCGACGTCCCTATCCCCTAAAATTGACATAACATCATTTAGAAATTTGGTCAATCGATGTGGCGAAACATAGAACACCATTGTGTGTTCTTCCCCCACTAAATTTCTTAATAATCTGCGCCTTTTTTTGGGTGATGAAGGCGGAAAACCAATGAAGAGAAAGTTGTCTATTTTCAAACCTGAGAGGAGTAAAGCAGACACAAACGCGGTTGGACCGGGGATTATCAAGGGATTTATCCCCCTGCTAATCGCTTCTCTTATAAGGAGATAGCCCGGATCGGATATTGCCGGCATTCCGGATTCGCTGATCACTCCAACGCTTTTACCCTCCTCCTCTAACAGCTTGAATACAAAATTCAAACGTTCCTTTTCGTTGTGTGAATGCAAACTATATGTCCTCTTCCTTATATTATATCTTTGAAACAATATATGCGCTTTCCTTGTATCCTCCGCAAACACTACATCCACTGCGCGAAGAGTTTTTATAGCCCTTATCGTCATATCTTCAAGGTTTCCGATAGGCGTCCCTATTATATACAACTCACCTGTTTTGACACTCTTCATGGTAATACCATCAATTATCCTACCACATTAGTAACAGTACTATCTAAATTTTCATTGACAAAAAACCTTGTCAGAAAATTATAGTAAATGATTTTTCGTTTTTGTCAATGAAAGATTTTGAAATTTTGTCAATGAAAGATTTTCTTGCAGTTTGTCAAATTTTATTTAACTTAATACCTTGATAAAAAACATTTACACCAATTAGCATTCAATGCCAAACAAAGAATACAAAAGCTTCCCTCTTACAGATTTTGTTGCGATCGATATCGAGACTACGGGGCTGGACCCCGACAGAGAAAGCATCATTGAACTTGGAGCTGTCAGGTTCGAAAATGGGATTATCACTGGAAAATTCAGCTCCCTGGTTCATACAAAGCATAAATTACCCCTGTTTATAGTCAAGCTGACCGGGATCAATGACGAGGACTTAAAGACAGCCCCGAAACTGGAGGAAGCGCTGCCCGAGTTTATGGAATTCATGGGGGATTCTCCTATTGTAGGACATAATCCGGACTTTGACCTTGGTTTTATTAATGCTAAGCTCCCATTGCTTAGTATGCCGCAAATTAAAAAACAGCCCTTCGATACGGTCACTCTCTCAAGAATACTGCTGCCCCAACTAATCAGTCATAACCTGGAAACTGTCGCTTCGTTCTTCAATATCGACTATGATACTCTCCATCGCGCAGTCGATGACGCGATTCTTAGCGGTGAAATATTTTTGAAGCTCTGGAAATTCGGATTAACACTTGACTCTTCACTGATAGAAAACCTTTTCTTCCTGTCGTCAGGCTTCAATCAGCCGCGATTAAATGAATTTCTGGGGTTTATACTGACTTCCTCTGAAAAAGGAATGACATCCCCGGTTCCAACAAATCCTGATTACCTGGTGAACTTCGATAACATTGTTGGAAAACATGAGGAAGCCAAGCTTGATTTCGATATTGATACGATGGTCGGTGAGTTAAGGAGCGGTTCCCGAATATCCTCGGTGGTTCCCCAATTCAAGGAGAGAGAGATCCAGCAGCGAATGGTGAAAGAGGTAGCCGACGCGCTTCAATCGGACCGTTCACTCCTGATCGAAGCGGGTACCGGCACGGGAAAATCGTTCGCGTATATAATCCCGGCAATATACTGGGCGATCTCGAACAAAACGAAGGTCATCATCTCAACGAACACGAAGAATTTACAGGAGCAGCTTTTTTTCAAAGATATCCCTACTGTAGCGAAAGCTTTACCGTTTAAGTTCAAGGCTGCCCTCCTGAAGGGCATGGCGAATTACCTGTGTTTGAGGCGATTGAGCAACTACCTGAAAAGCCCACTCCAGCTTTCCCACTGGGATAGGGAAGGATTGCTCTACCTGGTGATCTGGGCGGCTTTAACGAGATCGGGGGATATCGTTGAAAATACCTCCTTTTCCAGGAAAAGGTACGCATCTCTCTGGGAGAAGGTTCGAGGGGATGGCTTTAAATGCCTCGGGAAAAAGTGCCAGTTCTTCAGCAAGTGCTTCATTAACAGGATAAGAAGGGAGCAGAGGGATTCACAGATCTCCGTCATCAATCACTCACTGCTTCTCTCCGACCTGCAAAATACGGGCGGACTGCTCGGAGAGTACGGATATGTCGTCCTTGACGAGGCGCATAACCTCGATAAAACTGCCATAGACTTCATGGGAGCAAGCATCACTATCTGGGATATAAGGGCGATCCTATCTGAGCTCGCAACCCACAAACCCGTGATCGATGGCGTTATTCCATCACTGGTGAACAGGTACATTATCTTCACGAGGAGCAACCTTCCGGAGAAGGCGAAAACACAATACGATAAACTCCTCGGAATGATCCAGAAACTGTCGAGAATATCTGAAACCTTTTTTAACGCTCTTACTGAAGAATACGAAAACAAATTCCACTGGCGGAGTCAACCTTATCCCCTGAAAACGCGATATACCGACTCGAGCGACATCTTTAACGAGTTTATTTTGCCGGAAGGGAGCAGCTTTTCCAAGCAGTTGCAGAAGACTTCGGACCATTTATCTGAATTCCTGGCTTTTTTTCATAACGAGGGCGATGAGCTTGTCCAGATGCAACTTAGAGAGGCTGAAGGGGAAATGCTTAAATTGAACGAGATAATCGCGCTTTTTGACCTACTGTTAGCTCCCGATGATATTAATTCGGTATTCTGGGTCGAAGCTCCGTCGAAGCCAGAGGGCAACGATGTTAAATTGTGCTGGGCTCCACTGAACGTGGGCGAATTGATATACCACGAGTTCATCGAGAAGATGAATTCGATAATTTTCACGTCGGCAACTCTTACGGTCGCGGGGGAATTCGATTATATCATAGACAGGATCGGGCTGAATTTTCACCCGCCGGAGAGGGTTAAGGAGGTCAGGCTGGGCTATCAATTCAACTACGATGAGCAGTTGAAGGTTTGCGTTCCCCAGTTTCAGCCGTTGCCGAATTCTCGGCAATTCACCGGCTCGGCATCGTCGATAATTGAGAACATATCGAACAACAAGGGTGGTATTCTGGTGCTATCGACCTCGTACTCCATGCTAAACGAGCTCTATGTTCTGTTGCGCAACAGCCTCGAGAGGCATGGAACTCTCGTCTTGGGGCAGGGGATCTCGGGCTCCCGCTCGAAAATAACCGCGCAGTTCAAAGAGAATAAAGGCTCCATACTACTTGGGACTGAAAGTTTCTGGGAGGGAGTTGACATCCCAGGCGCCGCGCTACAGGTTCTTGTGCTCCTGAAACTACCATTCTCGGTTCCCACTGAACCCTACGTGATGGCATACAGCGATTGGCTCAAGGAAAAGGGTGAGGATCCGTTCACACGGTACATCGTACCGGAAGCGGTGATAAAATTCCGGCAGGGGATAGGAAGGCTGATACGAACGGAAACCGATCTCGGAGTGCTGGTCATCTTAGACAAGCGAGTGATACAGAAGCGGTACGGTCTCGCGTTTTTGGATTCCTTGCCCACGCAGGCGTATGCCGTTCGTTCGCTCGAAGAGCTTGTGGGTGCTGTTAATGAGCAATTGGGGGGAGAAGAGTAGGGGGTGGGTTGAATAACGAATATCGATCAACGACCACCTTCGTCCCGAGTTTTCGGGACTACGGTGGTTAAAATTGAAGATTTAAGAAGTGAAAGGAAAACAAAAAACAGGAAATACCGCGAATACATGAATGAAGAAAGACAGACAGAAAAGACAAAAGCCGCGGATAACGCGAATCGCGCGGATTATCGCAGACAAATGTATGGGTTCAAAATTTTGAACCCCTGCCCAAAGAAAGATAATGTAGATTAAAATTAAGGATAACCATCAAAATGAAAATCCTACTCACAGGTTTGCCGGGAAGCGGAAAAACAACCGTAATCAAGAAGATTGCAGAGAGACTTGGTGACGGCGCGGTCGGTTTCTACACCGGGGAGATAAGGGTAAAAGGCAGAAGGGTCGGTTTCAAAATCAGGACACTGTCAGGAAGAGAAGGTGTATTAGCGCATATAGATATAAAAGCCCAATATAAAGTCAGTAAGTACGGGGTAAATATCGAAGACCTGGAATCTATCGGAGTTAAAGAACTCCGAAGGGGCTTGAAGGAGAAGAAAGTTATCATAATCGATGAGATAGGCAAGATGGAATTGTATTCCAAGAGCTTCAGGGAAATCCTGAATAATATTCTAAATTCAGAGCTAGATATTGTTGCCACGGTCATATATGAACCCAATCCTTTTGCGGATAAGGTTTAAAAACGAGAAAGTATAGAATTAAAAATGTAGTTTTCTTTTTTAAGTTAGTTTACTCATAAAATTTTGTATAAACATTTTTAAAAAGTACTTGTTTTTATAAATATTAGGGTTATTTTATTTTTATAAATTATTAATTTTCCATCTGGTATTTTCACATGGCTATAGAAAACAAATACAAGTTCCTTAATGGCGATTGCCTTAGATACTTAAGAAATGGTTTCATCAGTGATATTGATCTTGCATTTGTTGATCCTCCATTTAATCAAGGAAAAAACTATAATTACTTTAACGATTCACAACCAGAAGAAAAATATTGGGATTGGTTAAGAATAATTATTGCAGAAATCTATAGAATTTCATCACCTGGGGGAGCGATATATTTTATGCAAAGAGAAAAAAATGCTGAAAACGTTTTAAGAATACTAAGAGATACTGGTTGGGTCTTTCAGAACTTGATTATTTGGAAAAAAATGACATCTGCTATTCCCTCGCGAATTAGGTACTCAAAGCATTATCAAATCATTGTCTATGCAACGAAAGGTAAAAAGCCAAGAGTATTCAATAGGCTAAGAATAGATCCTCCGAAAGCACCTCATCACAAATATCCCAGAGAAAATGGTATTTATGTTTCCGATGTATGGGATGACATAAGAGAATTAACATCTGGTTACTTTGCAGGAGATGAAGCATTAAGAAATAAGGAAGGTGATAGAGTACATACACAGCAGTCACCTATTGCGCTTCTCTTAAGGATTATTCTAACATCAACTTTACCTGGTGATTTAATTCTTGATCCTTTTGCGGGAACAGGGGTTTCATCTGTGGTGGCTTATCAGTTAGAACGCAACTCTGTTTGCATTGAAATAGACCCCGCAAATGTACATTTAATAAGAAAACGTCTAGAATCAAAAAGATCTATAGATAACATCGCCAAATATCGTGAATATTATAAATATACACCAGATATTAATGACATTTGGCCTTCAATAAAAAGGTCTGCAAGTAGTAAGAGGAAACTTGCAGTTCCATTGAATATATTTGAAGATATTGAATGATCCTATGGCAGTATTTGAAATATGTCGTAATAAAAAGTTTCTATTAGAAGCAATTGACAAGGCAGAGGATTTTATTGATATTGTCTCATTCCAATTCACTTCAGAGCAAATCATCCGTTTATTAGTGAACAAACTTGAAGAAGGGGTTAAAGTTAGGGTAATTACTTTACCCGAAGACAGTTATAGAGAAGTTACGAAACGTAAGGATGTTAAGAAATTGTACGATTTAATCGTAGATAAAGGAGGAGAAATCTACCAATGCCTTTGGGAAGTGGGTGTACCTGAATTAACAGAAACATCTTTAAGTGGAGACCAAACCGAAGGCGGAGGAAGTAAATGGTATTCAATGCACGGGAAATTTATTGTTACTGACAAAGAAGCTTTAGCTATTTCAGCAAATTTTACTGATGAAAATCAATTAGAAGTTTACTTAGCATATAATGATAATGAAATTATTAACCAGTTTCAGGCTAAATTTGAATTTTTGAAAACACTTTTTTGCACTAGGGGTGATTTAATTCAGGGTTTATTTTTAAACAGTTTACCTCTCCAAATTAAACAGGAAGTGTTAAAATTCTACAAAGAAGTAGGAAGGATTATTATAAAAGATTATCCTCCTATAGTATCCCCAGAGACTAAGCTGAAGAAAGGAATGTTTATTTCACCATTTGAAGGAAGGGGAAGATTCTTCTGGGAGCAAGTAATAAATACGGCAGAGAGGTTTATCTATCTTTCAACTGAAAGATTATATGATGATAAAGTAGTTGAAGTATTACTAAATAAAGCATATATGTCTGATATCCCGATAAGAGTTATGTCAGGTAATTCTCGATCTGTTAGACAAAACCCAGAAAAAGCTGAAAAAATGGTTTCTGACTTGATGGCAGCAGGGCTGGAATTTGCAGTTATTGATGATATACATGCAAAATTTTGGATTACTGACAAGTGGTTATGTGTGGCATCTGCGAATCTTGGGAAAATGAACCTTGGTTTCCGTAAAATCGGAAATTACTGGCGTGCAAATACAGAAACACTTTGGTTTGATAATGATATAAAGACAATTAATGAAGCCAAATCTAATTTTGAAGCTATATTTTCTGATGCAAAAACAGGTATTATTGCTATATCTGATGTTGGAACAAAATTGAATAAAGCAAAGGATTTATTTAAAATTTTTGGCTTTAGCAGCAGGAAAAAAGCAAAAGTATTAATGGCAAGGATTCAAACCCAGTTCACTGTTGAAAACAGACAAAACATAACCAGGATAGCAAAATTGGCTGCTAGGTTAGCTCAAATAGAGAAAAGTAAATATATTACAGAAGAACACGTTCTTATGGCTAATGTACTATTCTACTTAAGGTTGAGAAAACACACAATGAATGAAATAATAGAAAAAATGAAAATGGTATCGGATAAGAATCCGATTATTAAAGCAATAGAAGAGTTATTAAAGAAGAGGTATATTACTGAAGAATTGGATTATTATATTATAAATATTGAAGAGTTAAT
>JAFGQG010000160.1 GCA_016935765.1 bacterium | reverse complement strand
TGCAGTACTAATCACAAGGTAGAAGAGGTTCCCTCCAAACCTGGTCCCAAACGCTCCCCCGGGATTTAGGATGTAAGTGAATTTCACGAAATCACCTATTATATTCTTCGATTGGTGAATGAGTAAATAGTTGTCTATTAGAATTTTTGAAACCTGGTCGCAGACTATGATAAGTAAAGGTAATAAAAGGCATTTTTTGTTCATCGGTTCACACATCCATTCGTTAATTACCCGTGGAGCTCAAAGGCATCGTAATATTTTTACAAACCAGGTGTAGAAGCTTCATTCATTTTAAATCAGCTCCTTGGTCAGTTTCATCAATTTCTTCAAATTCGCACGCAGCTTTCTCTGCGGCTGCGTGATACATCGTCCTTAAAGGGCTGTTAAGCTCTTTTTTTTGCTGCTTTTTTGTATATTATTTCCGGCATTTTATTTTCAAGGATCACTTCCGGGGTAATGTTTATCTCTTTCACTCCCTCGATAGACGGGATTTCGAACATGAGGTTGCACATTGCGTGCTCGAGTATGGATCTCAGGGCTCTTGCTCCGGTTTTGCGTTTCCTGGCTTCACCAACGATAGCATCTAAGGCTTCGGGTGTGAAATTCAACTCTATACCCTCGATCTCGAATAACTTCTGGTATTGCTTGATCAATGCGTTTTTGGGCTGCGTTAGAATGGTTTTTAGAGCAGCAGTATTGAGATTATGCAATGCTACAACTACAGGCATCCTCCCAACAAGTTCAGGAATAAGACCATACTGAAGCAGGTCTTCCGGTTCCACAAAAGTCAGAAGCTCTTTCTTTTCCTGCTCACTCAACGTCTGAACCTCAGAATCGAACCCGATGACCTTCTTGTTTATTCGGCTTGCGATTATGTTTTCAAGTCCATTAAATGCCCCGCCAGCAATGAATAAAATGTTGGTAGTGTCTATCTCGACCATGGATTGCTCAGGGTGCTTTCTGCCTCCGCGGGGCGGTACGAAAGACTTGGTTCCCTCAAGGATCTTGAGCAACGCCTGCTGAACCCCTTCCCCTGATACATCCCTCGTGATCGAAGGATTGTCGCTTTTCCGCGCTATCTTGTCGAGTTCATCGATATATACTATACCTAATTGGGCTTTCGGTACGTCATAATCCGCAGCCTGCAGCAGACGAACGAGTATATTCTCCACATCCTCGCCCACGTAACCCGCTTCGGTGAGTACTGTTGCGTCGGCAATCGTGAACGGCAGGTCGAGAAACTTTGCAAGTGTTTGAGCTATAAGGGTTTTGCCTGTACCTGTTGGACCTACCAGCAGCATGTTGCTCTTCTCCAGCTCAACTTCATTAATGCTTTTCTTTGTGAATATTCTCTTGTAGTGATTGTAAACGGCTACAGATACCGTTTTTTTCACTTCTTCCTGTCCAACTACATACTGATCCAGGAACTCTTTTATCTTCTTTGGTGTCGGTTTCTCCTCCTGGGACCACATCTTGCCGAAGGTTCCTTTTTCCTTGAGAAGATCATAGCAAACCGTAACGCATTTATTGCATATAAAAACACCGGGTCCCGCAACGAGGTTATCGACCTCCTTGTAGGTTTTGCCGCAAAAGGAGCACCTCTCTACTTTCTCATCCTTTTCACTCATTATTCCCTCGCAATTCATAGACTTTGTCGATCAAACCGTATTCAACCGCTTCCTCCGCGTTCATGAAGAAGTTACGATCGGTGTCTTTTTCAACCTGGTCTAAAGGTTTCCCTGTGTGAAACGATAGGAGTTCGTTTATTTTCTTCTTCGTTCTCTGGAGTTCCTTTGTATGTATCTCGATATCAGTTACTTGTCCCTGGACTCCTCCCCATGGCTGGTGTATCATAACCTTGGAATTCGGCAGGCAGGCTCTTTTACCTTTGGCTCCGCCTGTCAGGAGCAACGCCGCCATCGATGCTGCCTGACCAACACAGGTCGTGGCAACATCCGGCTTGATAAATTGCATAGTATCATAAATAGCCAACCCGGACGTGACATAACCACCAGGTGAATTTACATAAAGTGAAATATCCTTCTCAGAATCCTCGGCAGCAAGAAACAATAATTGCGCGATTACCAGGTTCGCAAGTATGTCATCTATCGGACTGCCAATAAATACTATTCTATCCTTTAAGAGCCTCGAGAAAATATCGTATGGTCTCTCCCCTCGCGCGGTCTGCTCAACTACGATGGGAACTAACGTCATAATTACCTCCAAAATAACTTAAAATTGAATTTCTATTTTATTTTTTCTGTTTTAACTTTTGAATTATCTACAATATGTTGAATAGCTTTTCTATACTTAATGTCGTCTTTGATATTGTTGAGAATTCCTCTATTTCGGTATTGCATGTATAATTTGTTCATGTCAGTATTATTCTCCTCCGCGATTTTCTGAACCTCCTCCTTTACTTCGTCCTTGCTCGCAGAGATCTTCTCCATCTCAATTACCTTTCCAAGCAACAGCTGTTTCTGGACCATTCTGTTTCCAGCCGGTTTGAATTTCTCCTGTAACTTCTTAAGTTCATCTTCAGGAAGCTTCTTGATATCAACATGCTGGCTTATCATCTGATTGGTGGCTTCCAGTTCGAGCGTTGGCGGGATTTCCAGCGGGTTCGCCTTGATCAACTCATCTACAACCGCTGACTCAAGCGCCGCAAATTCCTGCCTTTCATTGTATTCCTCCAGGCGTTTGCGGACATTAGCCCTGTATGCATCTACGCTGTCGAACTTCAGGTTTGCCGATTTTAGAAACTCCATGTTGAGCTCTGGCAGCTCCGGTTCTTTTATCTCAAGGACCTTAGCCTTGATAAGCGCCTCGGTGCCAGCTTTCTCCTTGTTCTTGTAATTTGGTGGATAATGAGCTTTGACTTCCTTCACATCGCCAATTTTAGCGTCCTTCAATCTTTCAAACAGTCCAGGATCCCGTACCTTGTCAATCATTACCGGCTCTTCAGCCGGGTCCTCATCCTCCTCTAACTGATAACCGATAACTACATAATCTTTGTCCTGGATTCCCCTTTCAACCGGTATGTAGTTCGCGTATTTCGTCCTGGTCTCGTCGATATAATCCTGGACATCATTGTCAGTAACCTCGTATTTCTTGGCAGTTAAGCTGAACCCGGTGTATTTGTTCAATTCAACTTTCGGAAGCACTTCCACCTCGATGGTTACAATGAATTCCTGGTTTTCTTCCATGGAAGATGGTTTGGCGCTGCCTTTGCTCACCGGGGTAAGTTCGTTCTCCTCGAGCGATTTCTTGTATGCCTCGTTCGAGAGATCCTCCATGAGCTCTTCCTTGATGAGTTCTCCGAATCTCGCTTTTATCAGCCCGATAGGCGCTTTGCCAGGTCTGAAACCCGGTAACCGCAACTGTGAGCTGTACTTCTTGTACTTCTCTTCCATCTTTTGCTTTATTTCTTCGGGAGAGTAAGTTACCTTGATTATTCTCTTCCAGGACATCGGTGATTCTATTACTGTTTCCATCTATTTCCTTTCTATAATATAATGCCGGGGGCGGGACTCGAACCCGCACGGTTGTAGCCACATGATCCTAAGTCATGCGTGTCTTCCAATTCCACCACCTCGGCATTTTTGTTCTCCTTTTTCCATAAATAATTAAATATAATATAATAAGGGAAATGTGCAAGGTTTTTTTGATAGCGATGGTCGGTATGTATGTTTAGCGCCGGGTTGATGTTAAGGTTTCATTAATTCGATGGAAATTTAATTGGTCATGGCTGGCACGATTTTTGAATACCAAGGGTCTCAAAAATCCCGCCAGCCACAATATCAATAAGCCTCATTGCTATTAATAATTAACCATCTCCGATGGTTTGCCATCTCCGATGGTTTGCCATCTACAATGATCGGACTTCTACAAAGTCCCTTCGGATAATTAAACGAATCAATTTGTTTTTATTTCCATTGATAACTGCTAATTGTAAATTGATTCTCTTCCCTCGTCTTTCTCCCACTAGCTACTATTCACTGTTCTTC